>DATCUG010000239.1:0-2625 GCA_036567525.1 Streptosporangiaceae bacterium
AGGGCCGGGCCGGCCGGCGGCTCGCTGCCGGCCGCGGCCGCCGCCGGGTCGGCGGGCACGCCGTGCCCGGGCTTGCGCGCCTTCCGCCGGTCACAGGCCCGCCGCATGTGCGTCTCCAGCTTGGCCGCCGCCCGGTCGAGCGCCTGGAAGCGGTCGTCAGCGGCCGCTTCCGCGCGGATCACCGGCCCGCGCGAGTACACGGTCAGTTCGACACGTTCCCGTTGCGCGGACTGGCGTGGGTTGCGCTCCAGGGTGACTTCCACATCGATGCTTATCGTCTTCTGGTCGAGCTTCACGACCTTGCCAAGCTTGGCTGTCGCGTAGTCACGGAAGCGCTCCGGCACACCCGTCCGCCGACCTCGGAAGATGATGTCCACGTGGGATACCCCCTTCGACCCTCGGTGTGGGTGGCACCCGCCCGGCCGACCTGGTCTTCGTCCCCACATCCGCCTGCTGAGGGATTCGCGGGCCTGTTGCCACGAAGGCCCTTCTCCCGGTCCGGGGGACACCTGATCCCCCGGCGGGGCAGGACTTACCTCTAAGCCGCACCGTGATCGGTCGACGACAAGTCGCCTTACGTGGGCCGTTTTGCCTGCGGCTGGCATCGGCTTGCCAGGCCGGGCACCCCGCTGCCGGGGTACCCCGCACGGCGCAACCACGGACCCGGACGGGTGCCATATGACGACGCTAGCCTGCCCGGGCCCGGATGTCAGGATCCCCGACTGTCTTCTTGCACACGTTGTGGTAGCTGGGCGGATACCGCACCGGGAGGAACCGCGACAGCCAGGCGGAAAGCGGCTTTGGAATCAGCCCGGGTAGGTGGCGCCCCGGCCGGGCAGCGATTTGCTCCACAGCTCGCCCAGGCCGAACGACCGGGCCACCTGCCCGGTCTGCAGGCTGGCGAACAGATTGTTGTGCGGGCCGGCCGCGGTAATCGAGGTCATCCCCGGCTCGATGCTCTGGAACGTGGACCGGTCGCCGTTGACCGGCACCTCGAACAGCTGCGGCCCGCTGTCCGCCTGGTCCACCACCAGCAAGTGGTCGGCGTCGTACCAGCTCAGCGCCATCGGCTGGGTCAGATCGGCGCCCAGCGCACCGGCACTGGCCAGGCTCACCTGGTCGCCGCTGTGCACCACGGCGGCCAGCAGCACGTGCTGGCCGGCCGCGGTGGACACGATCAGCGCGACCCGCACTCCGTCCGGGGCCACCCGGAACGCGGTGATCTGCTTGATGCCGGGCGGCAGCGTCACAACGAGCGGCGCACCGCCCTTGCCCGGGACCATCCGGACCGCCGGCCGGCCGTGCATGCTGCCCGCCACCCACAGGTTGTCCTGATGGTCCCAGCTAGCCGCGCTGACCGTCATGCCGGTGAGCCGCACGTGCAGCGCCCGGGCGGACTCGCTGGCGTGCGGCTGGTCGGCCGCGGCCAGGTCGCTGACGTACACCGTGCCGCCCGCTGACGAGCTGGTCCCGGCCAGGAAGTGCTGGTCCGGCGAGACCGCGATGCTGCTGAGCGGGAGCTGGCTGGTGCCGCCCTGACCGGGCACCGGCTGGCTGCTGGCGCTGTGGGCCGGCAGCACCCGGGCCGCGCCGCTCGCGGTCAGGAAGTAGAGGCTCTGGTGCCTGGACGGTGGCTGCAGGCACGGCTGCGGGTAGTCGGCCCGGTCCTGCACCGCGCTGGTGCTCCCCGGCGGAGTCCAGGCCCGGCCGTTGACTTCGAGCTTCACCGCCTGGATGGCCCGCGCCCCGGACGACGTGCTGGTCAGCGTCCAGACCAGCTGCGCGGACATCTCGGCCAGGGTGGTCCGGTCCGCAGCCGTCTTCGGCATGCTCAGGTCGACGATGGCCGTCTTGCTGCCCGGCGGGATCTGCACCCGGACGGAACGGCTGCCCGCCGGGAACCCCGAGTACGCAGCGCTCTCCAGCCAGCCCTGCGGCGCGGCCAGCAGCGACTTGACCAAGACGGTGGCCGGGTCGGCCGTGTTGAGCGGCAGGAACACCGAATCGGGCACCAGGTTCTTGTAGGCCGGGTCGAAGTAGTACAGGTTCCGCGACTGGTAGACGGTCTGGAAGAAGGACTTGCTGAGCAGCAACTCCCGTGACACCCGGCCGCTCCCGGGCAGGCTGTCGATCCGCCACTGACCGCCTACCTGCCGCAAGCCGAAGCGCTGGGTCAGCGGTTTCTGCCCGTCCGGGGCCGGGATGTACTGGCCGGTCGTGTTGACCGCGCCCAGTTCCTTAGCGGTGATCTCGACAACCGACCTCTTCGGCGAGTTCGAGTTGAGCTGCGGGGGCAGGTCCGGCGACACGACCGGGGGCGAGGAGATCACGGTGACCGCCGGGCCGGGCCCGGGCTGCCACGACGCATTCGCCGCCGCGGTCAGGTACTGCCGGGCGACCGCGTGGTTCTGGCTGAAGTCCGCACTGGCCAGGATGAAGTTCTGCACGATCGTGACCGGGCTCCAGCCCGGCTGGGGTGGGCTCATGATCTGCGCACAGCACATCGTGCCCTGCGGCTGGCCACCAGCGGTGGCCGGCAGCTTGGTGGACTGCAGCGGCCCGCTGACCGGCACCTCGGCGCAGCCCGCCACCGTGGCCAGTGCGGTCAGCGCGACCACCAGCCAG
>DATCUG010000240.1:0-8548 GCA_036567525.1 Streptosporangiaceae bacterium
CGCGCGCGGCGGGATCGACCGGATCGTGACCTCGCCGCTGCAGCGGGCCCGGCGGACCGCCGACGCGGTGGCCGCCGCGACCGGGGCGCCGGTCGAGGTGGACGACGGCTGGCTGGAGACCGACTTCGGCCAGTGGGAGGGGCTCAGCTACGCCGAGGCGATGCAGCGCTGGCCGGCCGAGGTGACCGCCTGGCTGGGCGACACCAGCCTGGCCCCGCCCGGCGGGGAGAGTTTCGCCGCGACCAGCCGGCGGGTGCTGGCCGCGCTGGACCGGCTGCTGGGCGGCCGGGAGCCCGGCACGGTCGTCGTGGTCAGTCACGTGACCCCGATGAAGACCGTGCTCCGGCACGCGCTGCTGGCCCCGCCGCCCGCGCTGCGCCGGATGCACCTGGACGTGGCCTGCCTGTGCGAGATCGACTGGTACGCCGACGGGCCCGCCGTGGTCCGCACGTTCAACGACACTGCCCATCTCAGCACGGGCCATCTCGACGCTGCCCATCTCAACACGGGGCATCTTCAGCCGCGGTAACGGCCGTTATACGCCTAAGCTGGAAGGCACGGCGGGCGAGCCGGCCGGGCGGTCGCGCCGGCATCGTGCCAGTCACGGTTCCGGTGAGGAAGGTCCGGGCTCCGCAGGGCAGGGTGGTCGGTAACGCCGACCCGGGGTGACCCGCGGGACAGTGCCACAGAAAACAGACCGCCACTGGCCGGCCCTCGGGCTGGCCAGCGGTAAGGGTGAAACGGTGGTGTAAGAGACCACCAGCGCTATGGGTGACCGTAGCGGCTAGGTAAACCCCACCTGGAGCAAGGTCAGAAGGGACCCCTCCCGGCCGAGAGATCGGGAGGGGAACTGCGCGAGCGATTGAGGGCGGCCCGCCCGATGCTCGCGGGTAGACCGCACGAGGCTGCCAGCAATGGCAGTCCCAGATGGATGGCCGCCGGCCCGCGTTCGCGCGGGCGCACAGAACCCGGCCTACAGGCCGGCTCGCCCGCCGCTTAGCACAACACCCCAGCGCCGATGATCCCGTACCGGCCGCAGTGCTCTGTGACGGCGGCGGACACGAATACCGGCGTGGGAATGTCGCGGAACGGCGCCGAGGTCTTCGGGGGAGCCAAGACCGGACGGCGGTCATGGGCCAGAACGGGGCCGGGTGGGCCGTGCCGTAGGTTTGACACTTAACCGTCAAGGAGCTGGCCGGGCTGCAGCAGCAAAGTGCAGCAACCGCAGCGCTTGGAGCAGACCTCGCCGAAGCCGCATCAACCGGCTAGGAGTTACCCATGGCAGACCGTCATGACAGGCACGATGTGAACGGAGCAGACGAACCACACTCCAAACTCGCGGAGCTCAGCGATCTGCTGGTCGGCACCTGGCGAGTGGAGGGCCCAGACATCAAGGGCCAGGCCGAGTACCAGTCTAAGAATGGAGGTTACCTCCTGGTCGCCTTCGTCGACTTCATCGTGGGCGACTCAAGAATGAGGGTCATCCAGCACATCACACACGACGAAGACCGTCACACGCTGCTCGCCCGGTACATGGACACCATGGGCGACGAAGCCACCTACTCCTGGGTGTTGGAGGACCGAAAGATCCGCGTTAGCCTCGGAGAAAGGGACTCAGACACCTATTTCCAAGCCACCCTCAACGAGGACAACTCTCAATACGTCGGCACCTGGCACTACCCCGGCAGTGGTCCGCCCGACGCGGCCGAGAACATCACCTACACCCGCGTACCAGGCAACGGCTAATTTGACCTAAAGGACTCCTCGGACGGCATACAGCGGTGAAGTAAAGCAACCCCCAAGACCCGGCCGACAGGCCGGCTCGCCCGCCGCCAGCCGAATGTGTGTCGAAACCGTCGCTGGAACAGCAGTTTGGGCACACATTCGGGTTGCTGCCCTCGGGATGCCCACGGGTCGCCGGATGCCGATCTGTGGCAGAACACGGTGAGTGCCGGGGGTAGCTCGCACCCGCACGCCATGCGTCTAAGCGAGATGAGGGTTGTCCTCGCGGTGATGTTCGCCGCTGTCATGGCCGGCGCGGTTGTGCTCGGCATCGCGCTCACCCGGCCTGCCCCGCCGGTGCGCACGCCGGGAGTGCACCGGGGTGTCGTCCCTCGGCAGGTGCAGCGCGCCGCGGTGCCCTGCCGGGTGCTCGGATCGGGGCAGCCGTCGTCCCGCGACGTGCTGGTGCGCTGTCTGACGCCAGTTCGCGATCATGGCTGGCCGGAAAGCTCGCTGAAAGCGATCGTGACCGGGAACGGATCCTTCAGGGTCAGCTCGTCCATATGCGTAACGGCTAGCCGGTATGTCCTATTGGGCCAGCCAAGCCGGTACTCCTGAATCAACCTCAAATAGGGATCGCCGCCCAGGAACACCAGCAGGTAAAGAGGTATCCCCTCGTACGCGTATTCGGCGAGCTTGTCGACGGTGTCGGTGTAACCAGAAGCGGGTGTGACGACCTCCACGACCATGAGCACGTCCCGTGCGAAGAGCTTGCTGTCCTTCTCCGTGCACCGGTACACCGAGATATCCGGCCGCCGGAAGGAAAGCGTGCCGTCGCTGCGCCTGCGCTTGACGAAATGCACGTCGGCACCGGCGGAGACCCGCATGCACGGCTGGGCGGGCCGGGCCGAACCCAGCCGGATGGCCAGCGTACGGGTGACGTCAGCGTGCTCGGCCGTCCCACCCGGGCAGAAGATGACGTTCCCGTCGATGACCTCGATCAGCTTACGCACACGATCGGGCAGGCCGTCGTACTGCGCTTCGGTGAGCGTCAGCGAGCCCGGATCCGCTGCCCAGGGCGGCAGAGCGGTCATGGCATTCATCTTATGGACGGATCGCGCCAATCCCGGCCCTGCGGCCCGCGGGCCGGCCCAACCGGGGTTCGTGACATTAACGAGTGTTCAGGATGCAGTCGCCGCAATACTGCGGATTTCCGGGTACCCGGTAGATCAGGCAGCAGCTGTTCCGCTGGAAGCTGGTGGTGGGCTGGCCGCGGTAGCTGTCCGCGAGCTCCGGGAAGCGCAGCGCGGCGGCGGCGATCCGGATGGCCCGGCGGCGCAACGGCGGCCGGACCGTACTGATCATGACAGCCGCGCCATTGATGGCCGAACCGGCATTGCCCCACAGCACCCGCCGGGACACCATTGGCGCCGTCATGCCGACCAGGGCGCGGACCGGCCCGGCCAGCAGCTCGTGCAGCGGCCGGCTGGCCTCGGTAATGGACGCGGGGTGCGGTCGGCCCGGCGTGGCCGGGACGGCCAGCGACAACCGGAACGGCCCGCCAACGGCCGGCACCCAGCGGGCCTGCCCGATGTCGATGTCCACCGGGATGCCGAGCACGGCGGCGCCCAGGGCGGGGGAGATGAGCCGGGCGGCGATGCCCAGCTGGGCTACCGAGGCGGCGACGCGCAGCTCGACCTGGCTGGCCGGCCGGCCAGCCGCCGCGGCCAGGCTGTCCCGGACGGCATCGATCCGGGCGCCGAGGGCTGCGGCCGAGCCGAGCAGGGTGCCCAGCGGCTGCCATGGGGCGGGTATCGCCTGGCCGGGACGGTGCGTCTGCACGGCGAAGAACGGGCCCAGCCCGGCCAGCTCAGCCAGCGGCCCCGCATCGTCCGTGCCCACCGCGCACACGATGGCATTGTCACGCCTGGGCCGGCCGGGGAGTAACGGAGGGCGGGCGACATCCAGGGCGAAACCGCTGCGAGCCGGAATCATTTGCCTATGTCCGGTCATCGGATGGGTGGCCGGAACATGGGGCACACGGCACGGGATTGGCGCTGCTCCTGGCGGGATATCACCCTGTCACGCCCGGCCATGCCGGCGATGAGGTAGGTAGATCATTTGTGATGTTATGGCAGGGTGACCTGACCAGGTACAGGCCGTTCGGCGTAAGGGGCTGGGGGTAGGGATGGCACGAAGGACAATCGTCGCGCTGGAAGACGACCTAGACGGTGGGCCGGCGGATGAGACCGTGCGGTTCGGCGTGTCCGGCGCGGAATACGAGATCGATCTGAGCGAGAAGAACGCCGCGAAGCTCCGCAAACAGCTCGCGCCGTTTGTCGATCATGCCCGCCGGGCCAGCGGCCAGCCGCACCGGCCGGTGCGCACCGCGGCCAGCCGGCGGCGCAGCCGGGACATCCGGGCCTGGGCCCAGGCCCAGGGCATCCAGCTCAGCGAGCGCGGGCGGATCCCGGCCAACATTGCCGCGCAGTATGAGGCGGAGGCGGGCCGGGGCTCCCGCCGGTTAGCCGCGGGCCCGCGGCCGCGCCGACAGCCAGCCCCATCCCCCCGGCGGGCAGACATTCTTTACCTAACGCCAGGGCCCGGTGCGGGCCGGCTGGCCGGCGCGCCGCCTTACAGCGCGCGGAGCAGCCAGGTCAGCTGGAGCTCGGTTGCGGTCAGCCAGGCGGTCTCGCGGAGCTGGTTCGCTTCGGCCCCCGGCGGCAGTTCGGCGGCCAGTGTGACCGCGGCCGCCGCGGTGAGCGGCCGTGCGCCCAGCGCCGCGCGCAGCTGGTAGGACCGGCGCACCAGGTCGAGGCCGCCGGCGTCGCCCGCCCGCAGCGCGTGGTCACCGAGGTGGCGCACGGCGTAGGACTCCAGGATCGGGTCGCCCTGGTCGCGGGCCCAGGTCAGCGCGTGCTGGTAGCTGGCCACGGCCGCGGCGGGGGAGTGGTCCACATTGTCGGCCAGCACGCCGAGCCAGAACATGCCCCAGCCCGCGATGCGCTCATCGGCCGACCCGGCGCTGAACCCGTCCCGGGCCAGGTCCGGGTGGCCGGGCTGCGGGTCGATCGTGAACAGCAGCCGGGTATAGGCGAGCTGGGCGGCGCAGAACTGGCCCAGCACCGGGTCCGCCGCGCGCAGCGCGGCCACCGCGGACTCGGCGGCGGCCGGGTCATCCAGCCGCCACCAGAACCGGTCGATCAGGATCTGCGCCCGCCCGGCCAGTTCGTCAGCGCGCAGCCCGTCAGCGCGCAGCCCGTCAGTGGGCGGCCCGTCAGTGGGCAGCGCCGCCAGGGCGTCATCCCACCGGCCCGCGCGGAGCAGGGCCCGCGCCGGCTCCGGGCCCCGTGCGATTAAGTAGCCTCCGTCAGCAGCCATGGCGCTAATAATCTCTGGACGGCCGCGGCCCCGTCGATATAGTCGGGGTGAAGTCGCAGCGCCGAGCGGGCGAAGGGAGGTGCGGTCCATGTCAGGTATCTCTTCCGCGCCTCCCGTCTGGTCCTGACTTCCCTGGCGCGGGGCGCCCACAGCGAAAGCTGGAGCACTCCATGCATGCGAGCATTCACAACATCACCTTCGATTGCGCCGACGCCCGTGCGCAGGCTCTGTTCTGGGCCGCCGTGACCGGCGGGACCGCGGAGCAGCGGGACGGCACGCCGGGCCACGTGGAGTACGTGGTGCTGCCCGCGGCGCCGGGCGCGCCGCGGCTGTACTTCACCACCGTCCCGGAGCCGAAGCAGGTCAAGAACCGGGTCCACCTGGACCTGAACCCGCCCGGCCACGGCCAGCAGGCTGAGCTGGCCCGGCTGGCGGGCCTGGGCGCCCGGGTGATCGGCGGCCAGCCGCCCGGCGCGGGCTGGGTCATCCTGGCCGACCCGGAGGGCAACGAGTTCTGCCTGGAGCCCTGACCGCTCTGCCGCGCGTCCGCGCCTCCGTCCTCCGCGCGCTTGATAACAGCAAGAGGCGGGGCCCGGGGGCGGGCGCGGCAGTCCGGATGGCTGTGTAAAGGTTCCTTGACATCGAGGGGAGGTAAAGCTACCTTTACATCATGCGCAACCGGGTTAGGGAGCAGCGGAGGCACCGGGGGCTGTCTCAGGCGGAGGTGGCGGCCGCGCTGGGCGTGTCCCGGCAGACGGTGATCTCCATCGAGAGCGGTCGCTACCTGCCGTCGCTGCCGCTGGCGTTCCGGATCGCGCGGTTCTTCGACGTGCCGGTGGACAAGATGTTCGATCCGGATGATGAGGAGGCGGGACGATGCTGAGGATCATCCCCGCGCGGCTGCGCAAGCCCGCGCTGTACGCCCTGGCCGGGCTGGCGTTCGCGGCCGCCTGGCTGATCCACGGCGGCCACACCTGGTTCATCTCCATCGTGGTCCTGGTGGCTACCGCCGTCCGGGTGATCGCGGTGTACGTCCGGGCCGGGCAGGACACCGACGAGGGCGCACTGGCCGGGTCCCGGGCCGACGAGCGGCTGCACATGCTCAACGCGCGGTCCCGCGCGCTGGCCGGGATCTTCGCCTGCGTGGCCACGTTCATCGCCCTGTGCGTCGCGGTGGCGGCCGGGCAGACGTGGTGGCCGTACGCGGCCATTCTCGCCGTGGCCGGCCTGGGCTACCTGTTCGGCCTGTCCAACTACGGCGTGGGCGAGCAGGATCCGGCCGAGGAGGACGCGGACGGCGGGCAGGACGCGCCCTCCCCGGTCATGTCGTGACCCGCGGCTCAGCCGATGGGGCGGGCCAGCCTGGTGTTGACCGGCTCGATCGGCACCAGCCGGCTGGCCAGCACCACCGTGGTCTGGCCGTCGCTCAGCCCGCTGAGTAGCGAACCGGCCGCGCCGGGGCCACCCCCGGCGTGGCCGCACAGGCCGCTGGGCCGGTGCAGCAGCCAGCCCAGGCCGATCTGCGCTCCATCCGGGTCCCGGTCGGCCTGCGGCCGGAGCGCCTCGCCGGCCAGCCCGGCAGGCAGCAGGCCCGCCCAGCCCTGGCCGAACCGGACCAGGTCGGCCGCGGTGGACCACAGCCCGCCGGCCGCCGGGATGACGCACACCTGGCGGTCCACCGGCTGGAACGAGCCGTCGCCGTCCAGCGTGTAACCGGTGACGGCGTCGCGGTCGGGCCAGCGCTCCGGGAACGACGAGCTGGTCATGCCGAGCGGCCCGAGCACCAGCTCGGCGGCTGCCTGCGGGTAGGGGCGTTCGGTAATGTCGCTGATCAGCTGGCCGAGGGCGGCGTATCCGCCGTTGCTGTACCGGAACGTGCCGTGCGGGCCGGGGCAGGCCAGCACCGGGCCGGTGACCTCAGCCAGGCTGGGCACGGTCGCGGCGAATAGCTCGTCCGGGCTGGCCACCCCGGCGGTATGACTGAGCAGCTCCCGGACGCTCAGCGTGGCGTCGGCCAGCCGGATCGTGCGCAGGTGCTGGCTGGCCGGATCGTCCAGGCCGAGCCGGCCGTCGGCGGCCAGCCGGAGCACGGCCGTGGCGGTGATCAGCTTGGTGATGGAGTAGGCCGGGAACCGGTGGCTGCCGTGCAGCGCCTCGCCGCGGTCCAAGTCAGCCCAGCCCCAGGCGGCCGACCAGGGCTCCCCGCCGGCTGAGCTGGCCGGCCCGGCCATGACCAGGCCGGGCAGGCCGAGTTCGGCGAAGGATTCCGCCGCCACGGTGGCGGCCGCGGCGGGCACTTGACCGGACGTGCGGCTGGGCGGCGCGGCCAGCCGCGGGTCGCTGACCTGGGCACCGAGCCGGTACATCCGCAGCGCGGTCAGCCGGTGCGGCGGCTCGGCGTGCGCGGTCGCCTCCACCGCCAGGCCGTCCAGCCGGGCGCGGACGCCGCGCGGGGTCTCCCGGCTGACCGTCAGCGGCGCGCGCAATTGTCCAGCCACCTGGGTGAGCTTGCCGGTCAGCGTGGCCGGCGGGACCAGGGCCAGGAAGTGATCGTCGAAGTGCGCGCGCAGCTCGTCCTCGTCCGGGGCGGCCCAGCCCGGATCACCGGCCCCGGCGTACCGGGACAGCACCCAGCGCACCTGGCTGAGCGCGGGGCCCGGCTGGGTCCCGGCGCTGACGAACTCCTTGAGCGCGGTCCAGCTCGGCAGGTCGTGCTCGCGGGCGATGGCCAGCTGCGCGTCGTGCAGTGTGCCGAACTCACCGGCGGCCAGCCGCCGTTTGGCCTCCAGCTTGAGGAACCGCAGATTGGGCCGGCCGGGGAACGCGCGCGATTGCTCGGACATGGCAGTCCTTCCCTTCGGCGCCCGCGGGTTCGCGACGTCGGGCTGGAAAGACATGCCATCAACGGATGATGTGGAGCCGGTGAGCTTGCAGCTCTGCCCGCGAACCCAGAGGCAGCCGGAAACCGCCGGTCACACGATAACCCGGGCGCCCGGGTTAGCGCGAGCCGGGCCAGTACGGCCGGGCCGCCGGGTGACGGCAGCCCGGCCGGGCAGCATGTCGCGGCCGGCCGGGGTGCCCGGGTTGGCCGGCACCGGGCGGGCGCCGCGGCTGGCCACCGTCGCAACTCCGGGCGGCATGGCCGGCCGGCCAGTCCAGCGCGGCGTCGGCGGCCAGGATCCGGTGCTGCAGGAGCCGCAACCCGGGACCAGGCGCGATGCCCAGCTCGGTGTCCAGGACCTGGCGCACGGCCGCGTATTCAGCGAGCGCGTCGGCTTGCCGCCCGCACCGGTACAGGGCCAGGATGAGCTGCTCACGGAAGCGCTCGCGGAGCGGGTGCTCCCGGACCACCCCGGTCAGCTCGGCCACCACCTGGCCAGCCCGGCCCAGCGCCAGCAGAACGGTGCGCTGCTCGGTCGCGGCCAGCCGCAGCTCAGCCAGCCTG
>DATCUG010000241.1:0-11587 GCA_036567525.1 Streptosporangiaceae bacterium
TGGCCACCAGCCCGGCTATCCGGGGGAAGTCCTGCACCGGGTAGCACCAGGTGCCGATCAGCGTCAGGTCCTTGAGCGCGAGCGTCTCCGCCCGGATCGCGGCCGGCCGGATGTGCAGCGCCGTCTGCACCACGGTGCCGGCCGGCCGGACCGCGTCGATACACAAGTTCAGCGCGCTTTCCACGCCGGCGCACTCCACCGCCAGGTCGGCTCCGATCCCGCCGGTCAGCTCGGTGATCAGGCCGGTAACCGGGCTGGCCGCCGGGTCGGCGGTGATCACCTCGCCCAGCCCGTCGCCGAGGCCCGCGGCCCGCTGCCGGCGGACCGGGTCCGGTTCCGAGACCACCACCCGGCGGGCCCCGCCGGCCAGCGCGTACATGGTGGCCAGCGCGCCGATCGGGCCGGCCCCGGTGATCAGCACGGTCTGCCCGGGCTGGAGCCGGCCCCGGTCCACGCCGTACGCGGCCACCGCGGCCGGCTCGGTGATCGCGGCCTGCTCCGCCGTCAGCGCCTCGGGTACCGGCACCACCTGCCGGGCGGACACGATGGCCAGCTCGGCCAGGCCGCCCCAGGCGCTGCTCAGCCCGGTGCAGGCCATGGTCCGGCACAGGTGATTGCGGCCGAGCAGGCACTCCGGGCAGTGCCCGCACGAGATCAGCGGCATGACCGTGCACAAGTCGCCGTCCCGGACGTGGCTGACACCCGGCCCGGTCGCGGCGACCACGGCGGAGAACTCGTGCCCCATGATCTGCGGCAGTTCCGCGCCGGTCAGCGGGTGCGGCTGGGCCGGGGTGACGATCGGGCCGTCGGTGTATTCATGCAGGTCGGTGCCGCAGATGCCGCACATCAGCGGCTGCAGCAGCACCTCGCCCGGGCCGGGTGAGCCCGGCTCCGGCACCTTGTCCACGGCTAGCTGGTGGGCGCCGTAGAAGCGCAGCGCGCGCATGCCTCACCCTGCCTTTCCGGATGTGCTGGCCGGCTCGGGCCGGCTGTCCAGGTAGTGGGCGATACCGGCGGCGTGGCCGCCCGGCCGCGGGTAGGCGTTCTCGACCAGTTCCAGTGGGTAGCCGTCTGGGTCGGCGAAGTACACCCACCGCCAGCCGGCCAGCACTCCGTCGTCCACCACGTTGATGCCGGAGTAGAACTGGACGCCGCGGCCCTCCAGCTCGACCTTGGCCGCCTGGATGTCATCGACCTGGAACGCGACATGGCTGGCGCCCAGGCAGTGCGACAGCAGCGGGCGGTCGGTACCGGACGGCGGGGTCCGGTACTCCAGCAGTTCCAGCATGGTGTCGCCGAGCCGCAGGCAGACCTGGCGCAGCGCGGCCCCGGGCACGCCGACGCCCTGGCCGAGTTCCGGGCCCTCGAACCATGGGCTGGGCTCGGTGCAGATCTCCAGCCCGAGCAGGTCGTGATAGAAGTACACCGACGCGTCGAGGTCGCGCACGGTGAGCCCGACATGGCTTTGTGCTCGCAGTAGTGTCATCGGCGTCCTTCCGCCACGTCCACGACGATCTTGCCGTGCGCCTTGCCCTCGGCCAGCGGCCGCAGCCCGCCTTCGACCAGGTCGTCCAGGCTGATCACGTCGCCCAGCACGGTGGCCGCCAGCTGTGTGCTGGCCAGCAGGTCCAGCGCCGCGGCCAGGTCCTCGCCGCACACGTGGGCCAGCGTCCCGTGCACGTCCAGTTCCCGGGTGGACACCGCGAACAGGTCCACCGGGACCGCGTGTGGCTGCAGCCCGACGATCACCACGTCGCCGCCCCGGCGCGCCAGGCCCAGCGCCGTGGCCGGGCTGGCCGCCGCGCCGGACGCCTCGATCACCAGGTGCGCGCCTTCCTCTCCGGTGCTGGCCCGGACCATCGCGGCCGGGTTCTCGCGCTCCGCGTTCACGGTGACCGCCGCACCGAGCGAGGCCGCGGTGGCCAGCCGGTCGTCGGCCACGTCGATGGCGATGACCGGGCTGGCGCCCAGCCAGGCCGCCGCGGCCACGATGAACGCGCCGATGCCGCCGGCCCCGATGACCACGCAGGACCGCCCGGGCCCGGCCCGGCCGCGCCGCGCGGCGTGCATCGCGACGGCCAGCGGCTGGGCCATGGCCGCGCCGGTGTCGTCGAGGCTGTCCGGCACCGGCCGGCAGATGGCCGCGGGTGAGCGGACGAACTCGGCCAGGCCGCCGTCCCGGTGCAGGCCGAGAGTCTGGTAGCGGGCACACAGGTTGGTCCGGCCCGCCGCGCACCACTCACATGTCCCGCAGGAGATCCCGGCCCCGCTGACCACCCGGGTGCCGACCGGGAACCCGCTGGTGCCCGGGCCGGCCGCGGCCACCTGGCCGGTGAATTCGTGGCCCAGGATGACCGGCGGCTGGGCCAGCAGCGGCCCGTGGTCCCATTCCGCCGAGTCGGTGCCGCACAGCGCGGCCTTGGCCACCTGGATCAGCAGCTCGCCCGGGCCAGGGTCGCCCGGCTCGGGCACCGGCTCGATCCGCACGTCGCCTGGGGCGTGGAAGACGGCTGCCCTCATGACGCCGTCTCGATGTGCACCTTGATGTTCCCCGAGCCCAGGGACGCGGCGTCCAGCGCGCCGGTGGCCTGGCTGAGCGGGAACCGGGCGGTGACGATCGGGGCCGGGTCGACCACGCCGCTGGCCAGGAACCTGATCGCCTGCGGCCAGATGCCCGCCGACCCGACGATGCCCTGGATGCGCAGCGACCGGGCCTGGATCAGGCCCAGCTCGGCGGGCACCGTGCTGCCCACGTCGATGCCGACGTAGACGATCCGGCCGTGGTTGGCGGCCAGGGTGAGGGCCTGGGCCATCGCCTGCGGGTGCCCGGCGGACTCGATGACCACGTCGAACAGCTGGCCGCCGGTGGCCGCCCGGGCCGTCTCCAGCAGGTCGCCTCCGGCTGGGTCGATGACCCGGGTGACGCCGAGTTCCTGGCCCTTGGCCCGGCGGTCCGGCCGCGGCTCGATGAGCGTGACGTCCGCGTTGCGGCCGACCGCGGCCATCGCGGTCAGCAGGCCGATCGGGCCGCCGCCGAGCACCGCGACCCGGTCGCTCGGGTCGATGACGCCGGCCCGGACCGCCGCGTAGGCCACGCTGAACGGCTCGACCAGCGCGCCCTGGGTCCAGCTGAGCTGGGCCGGGATCTTGTGCAGCCATTCGGCCCGGGCCACGAAGTACTCCGCCGCCGCGCCGGAGATGGAGAAGCCGAAGTGGTCCCGCCCGCCGGGGCCCACCACGCACTCCCCCACCACCGGGTCGCCCGGCTTGAACTCAGCCACGTCCGGGCCCGCCTCCGCCACCTCCCCGGCCCACTCGTGGCCCGGGGTGATCGGGTAGCCGATCGGGATGATGTACCGCCCGGCCAGCAGCTCCAGGTCGGAGTGGCACACCCCGACGGCCCGGGACCGGACCAGCACCTCGCCCGGGCCGGGCGCCGGGGCGTCCGCCGTCACGACCTCGGCCTGGCCTGGTGCCGAGAAGACCAGTGCGCGCATTTCCTGTTCTGCTCCCTTGTTAGCCAACCCTTGTTTTAGCCAGCGGAGTCAGCCGGCGCTGACCTGGGCCAGCCCGCCGGACCGGGCCCGGGCCTGGGTGTAGATGCCGACCGCCACCATGACCAGCACCCCCTGGAACCAGTACTGCCAGGCCTGGGACAGCTGGAGGAACGTGGTGATGTTCAGCAGTTCCTCGACCAGCACCGCGCCGAACAGCGCGCCGATGAACGAGCCGCGCCCGCCGAAGATGCTGGTCCCGCCGAGGACGACGGCCGTGACCGAGGCCAGCGTGTAATTCACCCCCTGAGTCGGGTCGCCCACGCCTACCTGTGCCATCAGCAGCACCCCGCCGACGCAGGCGAACAGGGCGGACGCCACGTAGGCCCCGACGACGGTGACCGCGGGCCGGACGCCGAGCCGGAACGCGGCGGCCCGGTCCGAGCCGATGGCCCGGATGCTGCGGCCCCACCGCGACTTGTGCAGCGCCCGCTCCATGACCACGGCCACCGCCACCGCGGCCAGGAAGGCGATGGCCACCGGGCCGATGGCCTGGTTGATGCCGTTGATGATGGTGAAAGAGATGTACCCGGCCTGGAACGGGCGCAGCACCAGGGACACCCCCTGGATGGCGATATACGTGACCAGCGTGGCCACGATCGGGGTGAACCGGGCGAACTGCACCATCGAGCCGTTCAGCAGCCCCACGACGGCGCTTGCCCCGAGCATGACCAGGAACCCGGCGATGACGAGTCCCACGCTCTGGGCGTTATTCATGAAGAATGAGCCGATGACGACGACCAGGCCGGCCAGCGGCCCGACCGACAGGTCGATGCCGCCGGTCAGGATCGCGCATTCCTGGCCGAACGAGATGAACGCGGTGGCCGCGATGAGCACGGTCAGCGAGCTGAGGTTGAACGTGGACAGGAAGCGTGCGTTGTGCCCCTGGGTATACAGCGCGATCGCGATGATCGCGATGGCCAGCACGCCGGACGCGGCGTAGTCGCCCCGGCCGACCTGGCGCAGCCAGCCGCGGGCCCGGCCGGCCAGCCCGGCCGGCGCGCTGGCCGGCCGTTCCTCCTGGCGGCGCCGCCGGGTCGAGGTCATGATGGCGTGCGCGATCGTGTCCTCGCGGACCTGGTCGCCGCGCAGCTCGGCCACGACGTGGCCGGAGGAGAACACCACCACCCGGTCGCACAGGCCTTCCAGCTCGCGGATGTCGGAGGACACGATGACCACCCCGGCGCCCGCGTCGGCCACCTGCCGCAGGATCCGGTAGATCTCGGCCCGGGCACCCACGTCCACGCCCTGGGTCGGCTCCTCGGCCAGCAGCAGCGCGGCCCGCTGGTTCAGCAGCGCCCGCGCCAGCAGCACCTTCTGCTGGTTG
The DNA here is from genome assembly GCA_036567525.1 of Streptosporangiaceae bacterium. GTDB lineage: Bacteria > Actinomycetota > Actinomycetes > Streptosporangiales > Streptosporangiaceae > RYN-230. The sequence goes on from DATCUG010000241.1 coordinate 4,882, forward strand.
CCGCCGGACAGGCTGAGCACGTTGGCCTCGGTCGATGACGTCCGGATGGACAGCGCGTCCCGCTGCGCCTCGACCGCCCGGGTCTCGGCCCGGCGGTTCACCACTCCGGCCCGGCTGAACTGGCCCAGCGCCGAGACCAGCGCGTTCTCCCGGACGGACAGCGAGCCGAACAGGCCCTCGCTGAGCCGGTCGGCCGACAGGTAGACGACGCCGGCGTCCAGCGCGGCATCCGGCCGGCCCGGTTTGAGCGGGACGCCGCGCAGCTCGGCCCGGCCGGTCGCGCGGCCCAGCCCGGCCAGCGCGCGGAGGAACTCACTCTGCCCGTTGCCCACGATGCCGGCCAGGCCGACGATCTCCCCGGCCGACGCGGTCAGCGACACGTCGTGGAACGCGTGGTTGGCGAAGTGGGCCACGGTGAGCACCGGGTCACGGCCGGCCGCCGGGCCTGGCTTGGCCGGGAACTCGGCCGTCACCGCGCGGCCCACAATGAGCTGGAGCAGCTGGCCATCGGTCACGTCGGCGACCCGGAAACTGCCCCGGACCGTGCCGTCCCGGAGCACCGTCACCTGCTGGCAGAGCTCGCGCACCTCGGCCAGCCGGTGGGTGATGTAGATCACGGCCACCCCGCTGGCCGCCAGCCGGCGCAGCTCGGCGAACAGGATCGCGGTCTCGTCGGCGCCCAGCGCCGCGGTCGGCTCGTCCAGGATCAGCACCGCCGGGTCGGCCGCCAGTGACTTGGCCACTTCGAGCAGGTGCCGCTGCACCACGCTCAGGCTGCTCACCCGCTGGCCCAGGCCGGCCGTGCAGCCTACCCGGGCCAGCTGGGACCGCATCCACACCGCGGCGTCCTTACCGGCCGCGCGGATCCGGTCCGGCAGCCACATCGCGATGTTCTCGTACACGGTGAGGTCGGGTACCAGCGCCGGATGCTGGTAGGCGATGGACACCCCGAGTTGCCGCACCGCCTGGGGTGAGCTGGCCCCGACCGGCTGGCCGTTCAGTTCCAGCGAGCCGCGGTCCGGTTCCAGCGACCCGGCGGCGATGGCCATCAGGGTGGACTTGCCCGCCCCGTTCTCGCCGAGCAGCGCGTGGATTTCGCCGGCTTGCGCCTCGAAGGTCACGCCCTTCAGGGCGTCCACTCCGTCGAAGCTCTTCCATACGTCGGCGAGCTTCAGCACCCGGACGTCCTGGGCGGTTATCGCCATCGGGATTGCCTCCTCGGTTACTCCAGCCGGTGCTGCCGGGCGGCCCGGCGGCCTGCTGTTGCTGGCCGCACGGGCCGCCGGGCCACGCGGGTTAGCGCAGGGACTCCAGGCTGGGGATGACACCCTTCAGCGCGGCCTGCTGCTGGGTCGCGGTCAGGCCACTGGACATGATCGCGGTGGCCGGCAGCGACTTGTTGCAGACCGGCATGTTCGGCTTGCCGGTCACCGAGTTCTCGAAGTTCTGCTGCGGCACCACCGTCGAGGACGGCAGATGGCCCTTGGTGGCCAGCGCGATCGCGTAGCGCATCGCGTACTCCACCATCCAGGTCTGCGAGGACACTGTGAACAGCTTGAAGTTCGGGTCGCTCTTGTGCATCGACACCCAGTCGCAGCCGAGTGAGTTGCCGTCCTCGGTGGCGATGACCGGGATCTGCCGGCCCGCCTTCTGGAACTGCGGGAACGACGCGGCCAGCGCGGTGCCGAAGTCGCTCACCACGGCGTCGATCTTCGGGTACTTGGACAGCAGCGACGCCACCACCTGCTGCGTCGTGGCCGGGTCCCAGTTGGTCACGTTGTACGGCTTCTGGCCGATGATGTGGATCCCCGGGTAATTCTTGAACACGCTCTGCAGGCCCTGGTACTCCTCCAGGCTCTGCGAGTTGGCCGGCGGCCCGCCGAGGAACACCACGTTCCCGTGGCCGTGCAGCGCGGTGGCCACGTCATGGCCCCACAGCACGCCCGCCGAGGTGAAGTTGGTGGACAGGTAGGCGTTGTAGTTCTGCTTGGCCGTGCCGCCGGGGAAGACCCGGTACGGCACCACGATCGTCCCGGCCTGGTACGCCTTGGTCAGCACGGGCAGCATCGCCTTGCCCGCGTCCGGGAAGTCCACCACCCCGGTGATGCCCTGTGCGACGAGCGAGTTGATGTCGGAGATGGCCTTCTGGGTGTTGCCCTCACCGTTGGTGTAGACGTACTTGGTCACGCTCGGGCACTGCGCGGCGACGGTGACCGCGGAGTACCGGGTCAGCTCGCGCCAGGTGTTGTCGCCGAAGCCGTCCGCCAGCGCGATCGACGCCTGCTTGGGGCCGCACCACGGGTACTTGCTGGATACCGCGCTGGCCGAGCCGCCACCTGAAGAACTGCCGCCTGAACTGTTGCTGCCGCCGCTGCTGCACGCGGCCAGCCCGAGGGCCAGCACCGCTACCGCGGCCGCGCCGGAGGTCAGGCGCCGTCTGCCCCGCAGGGCACCAGTTGGCTTTTCTCTCATGTCTGGTCACTCCTAAACGTGGGTGCTGTTCCGCGCCAGGCATCGGAAAGCTGGCCGGCTGATGTGTGCGGATGTTGTTGTGGCCGCTGCTTGTGGGGCACAGCTGGCCGGGTACCGAAGCCGTCCGTCCGGCCTCAGGTCACGGGTGCCCGGTGGCCGTGGTACGGACCGGGCCTGGACTCGGCGGTCCCGTCGCGCTCCTGCCGTTAGCTGGTGGCTGCGCTCGCCAGCTGGCGAGCAGCCGCCGTGGCCGGAGCCGCAGGCCGTATACCGTCACCGCGAGCGCCAGCGCGCCCGCCTGGACGAGGTTTTGCACCGCGGCGCTCGCGCCGGTGGCCAGCACGAACTGCTGTAGCTGGCTCAGGAACAGGGCGCCCATCGCGCTGGCCACCACGCTGCCCGCGCCGCCGAGCAGCGAGGTGCCGCCCAGCGCCACCGCGGCCACCGATGGGAGCAGGTAGTTGTTGCCCTGGAACGGGTCGGGCTGGGAGACGATGCCGGCCAGCAGCACGCCGGCCGTGCAGTACAGCACCGCCGCACCCAGGTAGGCGGAGATCTGGTAGCGGCTGCCGCGCAGGCCGGCCGCCCGGCCGGCCGCCGGGTTCGCGCCGGACGCCTCGAACCGGCGGCCGAAGCTGGTCCGCTTGATGACGAACTCGATGACGATGACCAGGACTACCGCGATCACCAGCGGCAGCGGGATGCCCAGCGGGGTGGCGGCCGCGAACGACTGCAGCGCGCTGGTCGTCTGGGTCGGCGTGCCCTGCGAGATGCCCAGGTCCACGCCGTACAGCACTGCGTTCATGCCCAGCGTCTGCACGATCGGCGTGATTCCGACCCGGGTGATCAGCAGCCCGTTGACCAGCCCGGCGGCCAGCGCTATCGCGTAGGCGAGCAGGATGGCCGGGCCGAGCTTGCTGCCGTTCCCGTTCGGCAGGTGGGTGACCAGCACCACGGTGAGCGAGATGAAGCCGGGCACCGACAGGTCGATGCCGCGCTGCTGCACGACCAGCGTCTGGCCCACCGCGGCCAGGATGAGCACCGCGGCGAACGGCCACAGCGCGGCCAGGGCGCTGGCCCCGAGGCTCTTCGGCTGGAAGAACGCGCTCACCGCGAACAGCAGCCCGGTGGCCACCCAGATGCCGGCCGACCGGCCCCAGCGGCCCAGGTCAAGCCCGCTCAGCACGGCGTCCTCAGCTCAGCCATGACCTGGTCACCTCGGGTAACGCAGTTCGTAGCCGGCTTCGGCCCGGGACGCAGCCCCGGCCCAGCCCCAGATCATCTCCGCCTCCTCGGTGGCCGAGGTGTTGCGGAACCCGTGCCAGGCGCCCTTGCGGTGGAACGCGACGTCGCCCGCGCTGACCGGGATCTCGTTGTCGCCGTCCAGCACGATGCCTTCACCCCGCACCAGCAGCACGAACTCCTCGGCACCTGGGTGCCGGTGCCACTGGTGCTCCGCCTCGCCCGGGGCGAACACCGCACGGCCGAACACGACGTGCTCGGCGCCCGCCCCGGCCGCGTCCACCAGGAACTGCACGGTCATCCCGACCCAGCCCTGATCCGGGCCGAGGTTGGGCACGGGCGGGACGTCATCGATGCCGACGTGAAAGGAATCCGCCATGTCTCTCCCCATCGAGCGCGCTGGACGTGGACTGTCAAGTCGTTCAGTGTTCAGCAATGACGTACGCGATGTTCAGTGAGAGTAACCCGGTGCACAGCCATGCACAAGGGTGCAGAACGAGCACGGTTGCGCAACGCCCGGATAACAGGTCATTCCTGGCAGACGCCGGGCGCCCCCGGCGAAGCTCGCCGGGGGCGCCGGATCGGTGCAGGTCAGATGGTTAGCCGCGGCCCTCAGGATGGCGCAGCACGGTCGGCTCGGCGGGCCGGGTCAGCCGGGCCGCGTGCGATTCCGGGGTCAGCCGCCGGCCGAGCACGAACCAGATCCCCTCGGCCGGCTCGGTGCCCTCGTTCACCAGCAGGTGCGGCTGGGAGGAGTCGAACGACAGCGCGTCGCCCGGCTGCAGCACATACTCGTCGAACCCGACCTGGATCTTCAGCTTGCCGCGCAGCAGGAACGCGAACTCGGTCCCGGTGTGCCGCATCAGCTTGCCCGACGAGCTGGACCGGCCGCCCGGCTCGTAGCTCACGTACATGAAGTCCACCAGGTGCGGCAGCAGGTCACTGAGCAGTTCCCAGGTCACCCCGGACTCCAGCTCCAGCTTCCGGCGCTGCTCCGGCTGGACGAGCTGGCAGTTCAGTTCGGCCAGGGCGGGCGGCCGCACCGGGCCATGCGCCCCGGCCGGGCCGGCCACCGCGGCCACGCCGCCGGCCGCGCCCGCCTCCGCCACCACGTCTGCCTCGCCCAGCGCGGCCGCCTCGGTGTCCGAGAGCAGCGCGTCGATGGACAGGCCCAGCTCGGTGGCGATGCCGTAGATCGTGCTCACCGACGGGCGGGTCCGGTCGGTCTCCACCTGGGACAGCATGCTGGCCGAAACCCCGACCCGGCGGGCCAGCTCACGGAGCGACAGACCCTGCTTCTGGCGCTCTCGCCGGATCAGGCTGCCCACATTGACGTTCACCAAGCGTGCCCTTACCCCTGGAGGTCCGACGGCGATTAACCGGCACTATACAACCATCCCGCTGTTCAGTAACTCTTGACATCACCCGTTCAACGGCGGTACTACGGATGGCACCTGGCAGGACACTCGTGATCTTGTGCAGGATTCGGACCGTGGAGGTACCCGGATGGGGACGAGGCCGTGCCGATGAGAACCGCCCAGACGTTCGGCCCGAATGCCGTCGACTGGGAGAACCGGGCCGACCTGGGCAGGCTCCGCACGGAGCGACTGGCCCGGCTGAACGCGGAACTGGAGCGGTCCGAACTCGGCGCGCTGCTGAGCTTCGACTTCGCCAACATCCGCTACATGACGTCCACCCACATCGGCACCTGGGCCATGGACAAGCTGATCCGGTTCGCCCTGCTGCCCCGGGGCGGCGAGCCAGTCGTCTGGGACTTCGGTTCGGCCGCCCGGCACCACCAGCTGTACAACCCCTGGCTGGACCACACCGCGGGCCCGGCCACCCCGGAAGGCGCGGCCCGGACCGGGGCCCGGGCCGGCATCTCCACGCTGCGCGGCGCGTTCCACCCGGACGCCGGCATCGCCGAGGACGTCGCGGCCAAGGTGACCGAGGTGCTCAACGAGCACGGCCTGGCCGGCCAGCCGCTCGGTATCGACGTAGCCGAGATGCCGGTGCTGGCCGCGCTGGCCGCGGCCGGCATCACCGCCGTGGACGGCCAGCAAGTGTTCATGGAAGCCCGCCGGATCAAGACCCGGGACGAGATCACCCTGCTGGCCCAGGCCTGCTCGATGGTGGACGCCGCCTACGACGAGCTGTACGAGTTCCTCCGGCCCGGGGTGCGCGAGAACGAGTGCGTCGGGCTGGTCAGCAAGATCCTCTACGACCTGGGCAGTGAGTATGTGGAAGGGGTGAACGCGATCTCCGGCGAGCGCTGCTCGCCGCACCCGCACGTCTACTCGGACCGGCTGATCCGGCCCGGCGACCCGGCCTTCTTCGACATCCTGCACAGCTACCTCGGCTACCGGACCTGCTACTACCGCACGTTCGCGGTAGGCAGCGCATCCGCCGCGCAGCGCGACGCCTACGTGCGCTGCCGCGAGTACATGGATCAGGCCATCGCGCTGGTCAAGCCGGGCGTCACCACAGCCGACATCGTGTCGCTCTGGCCCCGCGCGGACGAGTTCGGCTTCGCCGACGAGACGGCCGCGTTCGGCCTGCAGTACGGCCACGGCGTCGGGCTGTCCATCTGGGAGAAACCGATCTTCAGCCGGCTGGTGTCGCTGGACCATCCGGAGACGCTGGAGGAAGGCATGGTCTTCGCGCTGGAGACCTACTGGCCGGCCAGCGACGGCTGGTCGGCCGCCCGGATCGAGGAAGAACTGGTGGTGACGGCGGACGGCTGCGAGCTGATCACCAAGTTCCCGGCCGAGGAACTGCTGGTCGCCGGCCGCCAGTACTGGACCACCGGCGGCCCGCTGAACACCCTCCGGGAGAGCCAGTCCCACCTGAACACAGCGGCCGGCCGCGGCGAGACGCTAATGGCCGAGGCCAGCGTGCCCGAGGCCAGCCCAGACGGCCAGGCCCGATGACCCGGCGCCCACCCAGCCAGCAACCAGCCCGGCCCACGCCCCAGCCAGCCGGCCCCCACCCG
>DATCUG010000242.1:0-4688 GCA_036567525.1 Streptosporangiaceae bacterium
CCCAGGGCGACCGCGCTGTTCCACTACCTGGAGGCGTCCCGGCTGGCCTACGCCGACCGCAACGCCTACGTCGGCGACCCGCGCTACGTCAATGTGCCGCTGTCCGGGCTGCTCGACCCGGCGTTCGCCGCGACCAGGCGCTGCCTGATCGGCAACACGGCACTCACCTCCCCGGTCGCGCCCGGCAACACGTACCCGCCGTACGGGAACTGCCCGGCGCAAGGCGCACAGACGCCTGCGCCCGAGGGCGGCCACACCAACAACATCGTCACCGCCGACAAGTGGGGCAACATCGTCGCCTACACCAACACCATCAACTTCTTCGGCGGCAGCGGCGAGACCGTACCCGGCTACGGCTTCCTGCTCAACAACGAGATGACCGACTTCGACTTCGTCCCGGCGTCGGCCGCGATCGCCGACCCGAACCTGCCGGCCGGCGGCAAGCAGCCGCGGTCCAGCATGGGTCCTGTCATCGCGTTCCGGCATGGGGCGCCGGTGTTCAGCGTGGGCGCCGCCGGCGGGTCCACCATCATCACGACGATCCTGCAGATCATCCTGAACCACGTGGACTTCGGCATGTCGCTGCCGGACGCGCTCGCCGCGTCGCGGGTGAGCCAGCGCAACGCGCCCACCTCGCTGGCCGAACCCGACTTCTACAACAGCGCCCTGGCGGCGCAGCTTACGAGTAAGTACGGCGAGAAGTTCGCGCTGGCGACCGGGCCGATCCTGCCGCTGGACAACTACCCGGGTGACGCGACCGCGCTGCAGATCCTGGGCCACGGGCAGGCCGAGGCCATCGCCGAGCCGGTGCGGCTCGGCGGCGGCAGCGCCATGGTGGTGCATCCCGGGTCATAGCCCAGGGGGCCGTCGTCCAGAGGCGGCCCCGTAACCTAGGGTGCCGTGGCCAGTCGCGAGCTCGTCGTCCTCGGCACGGCGAGCCAGGCGCCCATGCGCCGCCGCAACCACAACGGCTACTTCCTGCGCTGGGACGACGAGGGCCTGCTGTTCGACCCGGGGGAAGGCACCCAGCGTCAGATGCTGTTCGCCGGGGTCACCGCCAGCCAGGTCACCCGGATCTGCGTCACCCACTTCCACGGCGACCACTGCCTGGGCCTGCCGGGCGTGCTGGCGCGGATGTCGCTGGACCGGGTGCCGCACCCGGTGGAGATCTGCTACCCGGCGGGCAGCCGGGAGGTGTTCCGGCGGCTGCGGCACGCCTCCCTGTTCCGTGACGTGCTCGACCTGCGCGAGCGGCGGATCAGGGGCGCGGGTCCCGTGGTCGTCGACGCGCCCGCGTTCCGGCTCGAGGCGCGGGCGCTGTCGCACAGCGTGCCGACCGTCGGCTACCGGCTGACCGAGCCGGACGGGCGCCGGATGCTGCCTGACCGGCTGGCCGCGGCCGGCATCACCGGTCCTGACATCGGGCTTTTGCAGAGGGCCGGGCGGCTCTCGGTGGAAGGGCGGACGGTGACGCTGGAGCAGGTGAGCGAGCCTCGGCCGGGGCAGCGGTTCGCGTTCATCATGGACACCCGGCTGTGCGACGCGGCCTTCGCGCTGGCCGACCGGGCGGACATGCTGGTCTGCGAGTCCACCTTCGCCAACGCCGAGGCCGCGCTGGCCCGCGACTACGGGCACCTGACGGCTGGGCAGGCCGGGCAGATCGCGGCCCGGGCCCGGGTGCGGCTGCTGGTCCTGACTCATTTCTCGCAGCGCTACGAGTCCGATTCTCGTTCTGGTCCTGGTTCCGATTCTGGTCCTGGTTCCGATGGCGTGAAGCGGATGGCGGGTGAGGCGGCGGAGGCGTTCGGCGGGGAGGTGGTGGTGGCCAGCGACCTTGCTCGCATTCCGGTGCCGCTGCGGCCGTCCCGGACCGGCACGATGTGAATCTGCACCGGTTATTGCTGCCGGTTATTGCTGACTCCTTGTCACATGGTTGCGGCCCTCGTGGAGTGAGCGGCCTGGTGCGGAGCGGATGGTGCCCTTGGTGCGCATCCGCGGGGTGCGGGCGGTGCCGGTAACCACGTCGATGTGGCAGCGATGTGGTTGCAACCCAATGCCAGGAATTTAAGGGAGCCCTGGGTGGCCTTCTCTGGGCAGTTTTCTGCTGGTGAGGACGGTTCGCCGCGGGCTGGCCGGCAGCCGGGGAGCGGCCCGGGTAGTCGCCGGCTGTGATAACGCGGCCGCTGCTGCCCGGCCGCGCCGCAGCCGGCCCGCCATATGCCCGTTATGCCCCGGTTCCGGGCGGGGCGTTCCGGGCGCGGACCATGATCATGGGCATTTCCGGTCGTATCCGGACCGGAAATGCCCATGATCATGAACCAGCACGGTGCGAGGCTCTCGGCTTAAGTTCCTGGCATTTTGCGCCGTGTGCGCGGAAAGGAGTCGCCCTCGGTAGGAGGCGATGACTGAAGCTTGCTGCACGCAAGATGAAGGTTTCGTGGCCCTTCGGCGCCGCCCTGCGGGGGGAGGCGTCAAGCCACCGCATGCCGCGCTAGCTGAAGACTGTCGTGGTGAGCGATGCGGAAAAGGCGGCGTGAGAGCCGTCAGGCGGGGACCGGGAAGGCGAACGCGAGTGAACCACCGCTGAAGCGTCGAGAGTAGAAGACGGCATCAGAACCGGGGCGATAATGCCCGCCCTGGGATGAGCCTGGCGGAATGCCCGTATTGCTGGCCAGGCGGTGCCCGGCGTGCAGGTGGCGCGAGCCCGGTCTGCGGCTCGCGTGCGGAAACACGGGAAGGCGTGCGCCGGTACTGCGCCCGCAGGGATGCGGGTGCGAGAGGGAGCGCACCAAGCCGCCGGAACGGCGAGGTGCTGAGTACCGTCGCGGCGCGCGCCGGCGGACCGGCCCGTAGTAGCGGTGAAGCCTGTGTAATGCGGGCGGAGCGAAGGGGCCGGCTCATCTGGACTTGTGAGCCCGAGCAACCGGGGCGAGAGCCCTGGGAGGAGACGAGTGAGCATGTCAGGGCTGGACGGAAAGCCGTTTGCCATACCGAAGGAGCTGGTGTGGCAGGCCTGGAAGCAGGTCAAGGCGAACGGCGGTGCGGCCGGGGCGGACGGCGTGACCGTCGAGGCGTTCGAGAAGGACCTGAAGGACAACCTTTACAAGGTCTGGAACCGGATGTCCTCGGGCACGTACTTCCCGCCTCCGGTGCGGGCGGTGGAGATACCGAAGTCCTCGGGAGGCACGAGAATGCTGGGCGTGCCCGCCGTGGGCGACCGGGTGGCGCAGACAGTGGCCGCGCTGGCGCTGGGGCCCAGGACGGAGGCCGTCTTCCATGACGACTCCTACGGCTACCGGCCCCGGAAGGGCGCGCTGGACGCGGTTGCCGCGTGCCGCCAGCGGTGCTGGGAGAAGAGCTGGGTGATCGACCTCGACATCCGCAAGTTCTTCGACTCGGTCCCGTGGGACCTGGTCATCAAGGCGGTCCAGGCCAATGTCACGCACGAGCAGCGGTGGATCACGCTCTACGTGCGGAGATGGCTGGCCGCTCCCATCGTGATGCCCGACGGCAGGACGGAGGCACGGGACAAGGGAACCCCCCAGGGTTCAGCGGTGAGCCCCGTGCTCGCCAACCTGTTCATGCACTACGCGTTCGACAAGTGGCTGGAACGGGAGTTCCCGCTGGTCAAGTTCGAGCGCTACGCCGATGACGCCGTGGTGCACTGCGCGACGGAGCAGCAGGCCCGCAGGGTCCTCGCTGCCCTAGAGGAAAGGATGGCCGAGGTCGGGCTGCAGCTGCACCCGGACAAGACCAGGATCGTGTACTGCAAGGACAGGAACCGGCGGCGCAAGGACTGCGCGGACACGTCGTTCACCTTCCTGGGCTACACGTTCCGCGCCAGGCAGGCCCCGGCCCGGCAGGGAGGCGGCGCGATGTTCAGCGCCTTCCTGCCCGCGGTCAGCAAGGACGCCCTCAAGCGAATGAGTGAGGAAGTCCGCTCCTGGCGCATCCACCTGCGCAGCGGCACCGAGCTGGCAGACATCGCCTCGTGGGTCAACCCCATCGTCAGAGGGTGGATGACCTACTACGGCAGGTTCTACCGGACCGCGCTGAACGGCCTGCTCCAGCGCATCAACACCTACCTGGTGCGCTGGGCCAAACGGAAGTACAAGCGGCTCAGGACATTCAAGAAGGTCCGCAAATGGTGGGAAGGGCTGACCGCCAGGCAGCCACGGCTGTTCGCGCACTGGGCCTGGATGTCCGGCTCCAAATACAGCCTATAGATGGGACGAGCGGAGTGACGGGAGACCGTCACGCTCCGTTCTGTGGGAGCCCAGGGGTGAGATTCCCCTGGGCCACCCGGCGGGTTGCAACAACGTCGCTGCCACATCGACGTGGCTGGGTGCGGCGGCCGGCGCGGGGCGGGCGGGGCCCGGTGTGGCCGCCGGGGCCGGATAGGGTGCCGGCGGGGCAGGCGCGTGCGGCGCGCGGTCAGTCCAGCCGCCCGGCCTCTCCCTCCCGAAGAGCCGCACCCATGTGACGTTGTACCGGTTGGAGGCGGTGGGAGGCGGCTCAACTTCACATCGTGCCGGTCCGGCACCTCGCGAGAACCCGGTCCGCCCCCTGCCGGGCCCCGGTCCGGGACCCCGCCAGGACCCGGCCCTGGCATCATGCGCACCACGGGCATCGCCTGGACCCAGGCGGCCTGGCGGGAATCCGAGTTGGCTTATGCGTGTTGTGAGAGT
>DATCUG010000243.1:0-4729 GCA_036567525.1 Streptosporangiaceae bacterium
GTCTCGGCCACTTCGGTGCGGGCCGCGGCGCGGCCGGGCATCCAGGCCAGCACGACCAGCGCGCCGAGCAGCGTGATGCCCGCGGAGATGACCGTGGTCACGTGCATGGCGTGCACGAACGCGCCGTCCGCGAAGCTGTCCAGGCGCAGACCCGCGCCGCCCAGCCGGGAGGCCACCGCCTGCGTGCCGGTGATCGAGCTGGCCGCGGCGCCGCGGGCCGCGGCGGGCAGGGCGGTCAGGTGCGGGTCGAGCTGGCTCCGGTACACCTGGGCCAGGATCGAGCCGAGCACCGCCACGCCGAGCGCGCCGAACACCTGGCGGGCCGTGTTGGTCAGCGCCGACCCGGAGCCGGCCCGCTCCCGGGGCACCACTGACATGACCGCCTCGGTGGCGGGCGGCATCACGCTGCCCATCCCGGCGCCCTGCACGAAGAAGATCACGCCCAGCACCCAGATCGGGGTGTTCACCCCGAGCAGCTGGTAACCGGCCAGCGCGACCGTCACGGTGAGCAGCCCGGCGGCGGCGACGGCCTTGGTGCCGAACCGGCCGACCAGCTTGGCGCTGCGCGGCGCCATCAGCATCTGGCCGGCCGCGAACGGCAGCGTCAGCAGGCCCGCGTCCAGCGGCGAGTAACCGCGCACGCTCTGCAGGTAGAAGCTGAGGAAGAACAGCGCGCCCATCATGCCGAAGAAGACCAGGCCGAGTGCCCCCACGGCGGAGGACAGCCGTGGGTCGCGGAACAGCTTGACGTCCAGCGACGGATGGCTGAGCCGGGTCTCCCACCAGGCGAACACGGCCAGCACGGCCAGCCCGGCCACGGTGGCGCCGAGCACGTCCCAGTGGATCCAGGTGCCCTTCTCGCCGCCCTGGATGATGCCGTACACCACCAGCACCAGGCCCACGATGGACAGCAGCACGCCCAGGTAGTCGATCCGCCCCGGGTTGGGGTTGCGCGACTCCGGCACCAGGAGCAGGATCGCGGCCACGCCGACCGCGGTCAGCGGCACGTTGACCAGGAAGACGGAGCCCCACCAGAAGTGCGCGAGCAGCAGGCCGCCCACGATCGGGCCGATGGCGACCCCGATGCCCACGGCGGTGGCCCAGATGCCGATGGCCTTGGCCCGCTCCCGCGGGTCGAACACGTTGGAGATGATGGACAGCGTCTGCGGCATGACCGCCGCGGCCCCTAGGCCCATCGCGGCCCGGGCGAAGATGAGCTGCTCCGGGTTCTTCGAGTACGCGGTCAGCAGCGAGAAGATGCCGAACGCCGCCATCCCGAGCATCAGCATCCGCTTGCGCCCGATCCGGTCGCCGATCACGCCGAACGTGAACAGCAGGCCGGCGAACACCAGCGTGTAGGAGTTGATCCCCCACTCCAGCTGGCTCTGGCTCGCACCCAGGCCCACCTTGGGCTCGGCGATCGTCTTCAGCGCCACGTTCAGCACCGTGTTGTCCAGCACGATGGCGATCAGGCTGATGATCAGCACGCCGAGGATGGCCCAGCGGCGGCGGTGGATGCGGTCAGCGGCAGCGGACTGGAGATCGGCAATGCGATGTTCCATGGACGTCCTTCTGTCTTGGGTCTGTGGTACCCGGCTGGACGGTGCCGCGCCGGGGAAGCTATCGATACGGAACTAGCCCGTATCGGAAAACATTCCCGGGCCCGGCCGGCTTTTCCGGGGGTTACTTGCACTGCCCGGCCCGTGCCATCATCGGAACTGTCCGGGGACGCCGCGGTGGCGCCACGAGACATGGAGGATCCAGCATGAACGCCCCTTCCCGGGGCCTGGGCACGGCCGCGACCGGAGCGCGGACCGAGGCGCCAGCCCCCACCCCGTCAGGCGAAGTACCCGCATCGGCCGCTAAGCGGCCCGAGCCGCTCTACGGCGGCCGAACCTCCCGCCGGGTCACCATCAACGACCTGGCCGCGGCCAAGACCCGCGGCGAGAAATGGCCCATGCTCACCGCGTACGACGCGCTCGTCGCCGGGGTCTTCGACGACGCGGGCATCCCGGTGCTGCTGGTCGGCGACTCCGCCGGCATGGTGGTGTTCGGGCACGACAGCACGATCCCGGTGACGGTGGACGACCTCATCCCGCTCACCGCGGCCGTGGTCCGCGGCACCAGGCGGGCGCTGATCGTGGCCGACCTGCCGTTCGGCTCGTATCAGTCCTCGCCCCAGGCGGCGCTGGCCACCGGCATCAGGTTCCTCAAGGAGACCGGCGCGCACGCGGTCAAGCTGGAAGGCGGCCACCGGGTGCTGCGCCAGGCCGAGGAACTGGTCGCGGCGGGCATCCCGGTCATGGCCCACCTCGGGCTCACCCCGCAGTCGGTCAACCAGTTCGGCGGGTACCGGGTGCAGGGCCGCGGCGAGGACGGCGAACGGCTGCTGCACGACGCCAAGGGCATGGAGGCGGCGGGCGCGTTCGCGGTCGTCCTCGAGTGCGTGCCCGCCGAACTCGCCGCCCGGGTCACCGAGTCGCTGTCCATCCCGACCATCGGCATCGGCGCCGGGCCGGACTGCGACGCCCAGGTGCTGGTCTGGCAGGACATGGCCGGGCTCAGCCCACGCACGCCGAAGTTCGTCAAGCGCTACGCCGACGTGGCCGGTGTGCTGGGCCAGGCCGCGCGGGCGTTCGCGACCGACGTGGTCGGCGGCACGTTCCCGGACGCGGAGCACTCCTACCGCTGACCTGACCGCCACAATTACCTATTCGGGCACATAACCCAATTCCGGGCACCTAGTATCGCTTCCGCGAAGCGGCTGCGGACGGTAGCGGAGGAGCACGGATGAGGCGGGTGCCCAGCGTGTTCCTGCTGCCCGCCATCGTGGCTGCCGCGGCCGCGATGGCGGGCTGTTCATCCGGGGCCAGCAGCTCCACCGCGGCCGAGCAGGCCATGTACGCCGCGGTGAGCAAGCCGGTGATGACCGCGGCCAGTTCCGCGCCGGCCGGGCACAAGCTGGTCGGCACCGCGGCCGACGGGCTGCGGCTGGCCATCCCGGACGGCTGGGTGACCGTGCACGGCGCCGCGTTCCGCCGCGCCCTGCACGACCTGGGCCTGACCCGGGCCAGCGCGGCCCAGCTGCAGGCCGTGGTGCCAGGCCGCGGCGGGCCGGGCTCGGTCGACGTGGCCGCCCCGGGCACCGGCGGCGTCGCCGCGCTCACGTCGCTGTACTGCACGCCGGCTCACTTCCCGGCGGGCACCAGCCCGGCCACCGGGCTGACCTCGCTCAGCGAGCAGGAATTCACCGCCGCCAACGCCGGCAACACCCAGCTCGGCCAGACCACGGTGGACGGCCGGACCGCGCTGCTCAGCTACGACCAGGCCAGCGTGGCCGGCCGGTCGCTGACCGTGCTGCAGTACGCGATCGCCGCACCGGCCGGCCGGGCCTGCTACACCACCCTGGTCACCGAGCAGGGCCCCAGCTACGAGCCGGCGTTCAGCCAGCTCCGCCCCGGCATCCAGGTCCTGTCCAGCCCTTCGTCTTCTTCTTAACGCCAGTACCACTCCGGGCCGCTAGCCGCGCTTGGTCAGCCACACTGAAATGTGGGCGGGTTCCAGTGCCTGCCGCACGGCACCGACCAGGTCGTCGCGGACGGAATCCGGGTCCACCGCATCCTTGAGCTGGGCCGTGAACGCGGCGATGCTCTGGTCGGCGTCGTAACGAGCCCGGTTGAAGCGCCGGTCCACGGCACCCTGGACCCGGCCGCGCAGCGGGCTGAACAGCGCGGCCGCGGTCAGCGCGGCCACCGCCACCGTGACCGGATCCGACAACGGCAGCACCTGCGTGGCCAGCAGCACCAGCCCGGCATACAGGCCCACCAGCAGCCCGGTCACGATCGCGTAGGTCAGCGTCCGGGAAATGATCCGGTCAATCTCATACAGCCGGTAGCGGAGGATCGCGATCGTCATCGCAGCCGGAATGCCGAGCAGGGCGATGATCTCGACAGCCACATAAGCCACCGTAACCAGCCAGGCCTGGCCGGCCGCGATGGCGAGCAAGGAGACGATCAGGCCGGTGACGAACCCCAGCGCGGTCAGCGCGAGCCACTTGACCTGGTGCCGCAGCAACGGCCCGCCCGCCCGGTACCGGATGGCCAGCGACAGCACGGCGGCGGCCAGGAACCCGCCCACCGATACCAGGAGCCCGGTGGTCGTGCCGATCAGCACCGGGCTGACCTGTCCGACGGCCAGCGGATTCGGGAAGATCACCGAGACCCCGCCGGGCGCGCTGAGCGTCACCGGCCCCGGGTGCACAGCCTGGCCGGCCGTGGTCAGGCCGGCCAGCAGCAGACCGGCCGCCGCGACCGGGCGCCAGCGCCGCGACGGCAGCGCACCCGTCGGGAACAGCAGGAACAGGAACGCGATGGCGAAGACGACCAGGGCGAAGCTGGCCTGCGCCAGCGCACCCACCGGCCTGGCCGCGGGCAGCGAGCCAGGGAACGTCGCCACGCCGATCACCGAGTAGACCGAACCGAGCGCGAGAAACGCGGTGACCGCGCCGCCGCCCACCATGATCCAGCCCAGCACGTTGCCCGCACGGCGGACGATGAGCGCACCCAGCGTGGCATAGGCCATGGCCGACAGCGCGGTGCCCAGGTTCGAGCTGAAGTCGCCGGCCGCCAGGTCGCCCCGCGCGGCGATCGTCAGCGCCACCGCCGCCGCCGCGGCCAGCAGGACCACGGCCCACCATCCGGTGATCGCCCGCGTCGGCCTGGCCGATGAT
>DATCUG010000244.1:0-24325 GCA_036567525.1 Streptosporangiaceae bacterium
AAGGACGCGGGTTCGATTCCCGCCACCTCCACTCAGCGCGATGCCCGGCCTGGGTGTCCTGGATGACAGAGAGTCGTCCGTGACACTCGGCCGGGCTTCGCTTTACCTGGAGGTAACCTTTCGCGGCCGGCTGAAGCGTCACACCTGTGAGAGCCGCAGGGAGTGTGCGCCATGGCTGTGCGTCAACGGACGGTGTGTCAGCGGACGCTACTGGTACTCGTGGTACTCGCCGGCCTGGCGATGCCCGCACTGGTGGTCAGCGCGGGTGGCGCGGCGGCCGCGGCCGCCACGCCCGGATGCGACCAGGTCACGGCCCCGAGCCCGCCGGCCGACAGCCTGCTCGGCGGCGTCGCCACCCGGTCGGCCACGGATGCCTGGGCCGTGGGCGTGTCCCGGAGCGCCGACGGCGGAGTCATCAGCGCACTGACCGAGCACTGGAACGGGACCGCCTGGCGCGTGATATCCAGCCCGCAGGTGGGGCAATCCAGCGCGCTCAGCGCGGTGGCCATCGTCTCGGCCGGGAACGCCTGGGCGGTGGGCTCCTACGCGGGCAACCAGCTGGGCGGAGACGAAACGCTCATCGAGCACTGGAACGGCACGTCCTGGTCGCGTGTCCCGAGCCCGCATCCCGGCGCCTCCAGCGCGCTCAGCGCGGTGGCCGTCATTTCCGCGCGCAACGCGTGGGCGGTGGGCGAATACGAGAATCAGGCCGGCGGCAACGAGCAGGCCTTCACCGTGCACTGGAACGGCACCACGTGGCGCCGGGTGCCGGTCCCGGTCACCGGCACCAGCGCCCTGTCCGGCGTGACCGCCACCGCCTGGAACGACGTCTGGGCGGTGGGTGACTCGGAGAACGCGGTGCGGCAGGTCATGATCTTGCACTGGGACGGGCAGGCATGGCACCGGGCCGCCTACCGCGGCCCGGCCGGGAACAGTTACCTGTCCAGCGTGGCGGCGGTCTCGGCGGCCGACGTCTGGGCGGTGGGCAATACCATCCGCGGGACCGATGTCGGCCCGGCTTTCACCGTGCGCTGGACCGGCCGGAAGTGGCTGCGGGTGCCCATCCCGGATGCTGGCTCCAGCGTGCTGTCCGGGGTGACCGCGATCTCAGCCCGGAACGCCTGGGCGGCCGGTGGCGGCGCGGGTCATACCTCCGTCGAGCACTGGGACGGCACGGCCTGGTCGGCCGTGCCCAGCCCTGGCCCCGGCACCTCCAGCGATCTGCAGGCCGTGGCGGCCAGTTCGGCCAGCAACGTCTGGGCGGTAGGCAGCTACCACCAACCCGCCACCGACCTCACCCTCACCCTGCACTGCAGCTAGGCCACTGGACGACCCCAGGACTAAGGCTGCTGGGTGGGGGCTAGGCCGGCTAGGCGGCACTGGGTTCGGGTCAGCCGGGCCAGCTTGTCGTTGTGGCGGAACGCGCTCTTGCACAGGGTGCGGGCCTTGGCGCCGCATTCGTGGCTCACCGCGCCGCCCATGGAACTGACCACGTTCAGCGTGACGCAGCCGTTCCGCGATGGCCCGTAGCTGCTGTTACCGACCACCGACCACACGCCCACGCCGGCCAGCACGGCCACCAGCGCCACGCCGATCATGCCCAGCACCCACTTGCCGCGCGGGCTGAGCGACTGGCCGAAGTGGCCCGGGTTGCGGCCTGTCATGTGTAGCGAGCATAAGGCAAACCCCAGGCAAAGGCGGCCCCGCCGGTACCCAGCCGGGCCGATGGGGAAGTATGTCCCCTGTGACGGAGCCGGGATCGAGCGAACCGGGAGCCGGGCCCGGGGCCAGCCGGGTGGGCACCGGCGCGAAGCGGGATGGCCGGCAGCAGAGCGGCCGGGACGGAACGGGCACTGACCGGCTGCGGCGCGGTTTCGAGCATGGGCTGTCGCTGGCCCAGCTCACCGTCCTGCTCCCGGTCGTGGTCCTGCTGCTGTCCGCGGTTGGCGCGTTCGTCTACGGCACGGTTGTCGTGATCCACTTCGTGAAGGACATCATCAGCGAGCCGTTCGCCGTGCATAACCTGCGGCTGTTCCTCACCGAGATCGACCTGTACCTGATCGGGGCCACGCTGATGATCGCCGCGTTCGGCTTCTATGAGCTGTTCGTGGCCAAGATGGGTGAGGCGGGCGGGCGGCGTCCGCTGCCGCTGCCCGGCTGGCTGGAGATGGCCGACCTGGACGACCTGAAGGTCCGGGTCCTGTCCATGATCATCCTGGTCACGGCGGTGAGTTTCGCCGACGTCGTGCTGGAGTTCGGCAAGGCGCTCGACGTCCTGTACCTGGGCGCGGGCGTGGCCATCTTCACCGTGGCGCTCACCCTCTACCTGCGGTTCGGCTCGGGCCATAGCCACGACTGAGCGGCACCGCCAGCACGGCCGGGGGAACCGGCGCAGCGCGGCGGCCAGCCCAGACGGATCACTGCGGGTGGCAGCCGACCGCGGCCGCGTACTGGCGGAACGGCATCCGGTACTCGGCCGCCGCGCCCGGGTTGCTCAGCAGGATGTCGAACACCCACCGGTGATCCAGGTAGAACCAGGTGTCCACCGCCTGGGCGCCCTGGACCTGGTAGCGGACCAGCCACCGGCCGTGCGGGCCGCGGGCCGCGCCCTCCACCCGGACCGGGGCTCCGCTGGGCGCGGTCGGGCACTCCAGGTGGCGCCGGATGTACTCGGCCCGGGGAATGATGGCCTGGCTGCGGGCGTCCCAGCGGTCGTAGACCGCGCCGTACCGGCCGCTGTCGTAGTCCGTGTTGAACACCTGGGCGATGCGCAGCAGCGCGGCCACGGTGGGCGGATCCGGCGGCCAGGTCCTGGTGGCGGTGGGGGTGGCGGCCGGGCCGCTGGGCGCTGCGGGGTGGCTCGCGGTGGCGGCCGGGCTGGCCGGCGCCGAGCAGGCGGCCGCCAGCCACCCGGCCAGCGCCAGGCAGCCCGCCAGCAGCAGGCCTGCGGCCGGCCGGTACCTCCGCATGACGTCACCTCCGGGTCCGGCGGTCACCCTACCGGCCGTCTGGACACGCCGGAATCGGCTGCCTATTCTTGACTGTATGGTCAGTCAAGACGTTCGCACGCCCGCGCCCGCCCTCGCAGCCAGCTCAGCCCCCGCTTACCCGCCAGCCCCGCTGGACCTGGCCGGGGTCCGGGCGGCCCTCCGCCCGTTCGGCCAGAGCCGGATGCTGCCCCCCGCCGCGTACGTGGACGAGAACGTGTTCGCCTGGGAGCAGCGGCACTTCTTCGGCGGCGGCTGGATGTGCGCCGGGCGCAGTGCGCAGACCCCGGAGCCCGGCGACATGCGCGCCGAGCAGGTCGGGCCGGGCAGTGTGCTGATCGTCCGTGGCGAGGACGGGGTGCTGCGTGGGTTCGCGAACTTCTGCCGCCACCGCGGCCACGAGCTGCTGCCCTGCGGCTCGGCCAGCCAGCAGAAAGTGATCATCTGCCCGTACCACTCGTGGACGTATGGGCTGTCCGGGAACCTTCGCGCGGCAGCCGGCTTCAAGAACCGGCCGGGGTTCGACGCCAGCCAGTGGGGGCTGGCCGAGCTCCCGGTGCAGGAATGGCACGGGCTGGTGTTCGTGGACGGCTCCGGCCACGCCGGGCCGCTGGACGAATCCCTCGGCACGCTGGACCGGCTGATCGACGGGTACGAGGTGGAGCGGCTGGTGGTCCGGGGTCAGCACGACTACGAGGTCGCGGCCAACTGGAAGATCCTCACCGAGAACTATCACGAGTGCTACCACTGCCCGCAGATCCACCCGGAACTGTGCAAGGTCAGCCCGCCCAAGAGTGGTGAGAACTACGCCGCCCCCGGCATCTGGATCGGCGGCTGGATGGACCTGCGCGCCGGGATGACCACGATGTCGCTCGACGGCACCAGCCAGGGAGTGGCGTTGCGGAATCTGGATGAGCAGGGGCTACGGACGGTCATCTACGTCCAGCTCTGGCCGAACGTGCTGCTCAGCCTGCACCCGGACTACGTGATGACGCACCGGCTGACCCCGCTGGCCGCGGGCCGCACCCAGATCGAGTGCACCTGGGCGTTCGCCCCGGAGGCGGCCGGGGCGCCGGGCTTCGACCCGGGCTACGCGGTGGACTTCTGGGACATCACCAACCAGCAGGACTGGCACGCCTGCGAGTCGGTGCAGCGCGGGCTGGCCTCGCCACACGCCATCCCCGGGCCGCTGTCCGCCGAGGAGGACGCCGTCTACCAGTTCGTCACCATGGTGGCCCGCGGCTACCTGGGCGAGCGGCCCTGGAACCCGGGCCGCGCGGGGGAGCACCAGCCGCCCGGGGCCTGAGCGGGTTCAGGCCAGGGCGGCCGGGCCGCGCTTGGTCATCTGGGCGGCGATGATGGCCCGCTGGACTTCGCTGGTGCCTTCCCAGATCCGCTCGACGCGCAGTTCGCGGTAGAAGCGCTCGGCCACGTTCTCCCGCATGTAGCCGCGGCCGGCGAACACCTGCACGGCCCGGTCGGCCACCCGGCCGGCCATCTCCGAGGCGTACAGCTTGGCCATCGAGCACTGCGCGTGCGCGATCTTGACGTCGTTGCCCCGGTCGATGCCGCGCGCGGTCTCGTAGACCAGCGAGCGGGCCGCGAACAGCTCGGTCAGGCTGTCCGCCAGCATGGCCGCCACGGTGCCGAACTCGCTGATCGGCCGGCCGGACACCTGCCGCTCCGCAGCGAACGTCGTCATCTCGGCGGTCAGCCGGCCGGCCGCGCCCAGGCAGCGTGCCGCCACCATCAGCCGCTCGAAGCGGAACCACTCGTAGGCGAATGTCATCCCGTCGCCCTCCGCGCCGATCAGGTGGCTGGCCGGCACCCGCACGTCGGCGAACTCGACGATCGGGTGATGGTGGCTGATCGTGTGCGAGTAGGCCGGGTTGCGCAGCACGGTCACTCCCGGGCTGGGCAGGTCGACCAGGAACATGGCGTGCTCCCCGGCGTGCTCACCACCCTCCAGCACGCCCTGGAAGAACGCGAAGTCCGCGGTGTTGTACGACGTCACGTGCCATTTGACGCCGTTGAGCAGATAGCTGTCCCCATCCCGCCGGGCGGTCGCCTGCAGGCCGGCCACGTCCGAGCCGGCCCCCTCCTCGGTGATCGCGTAGCACTCCTCGCGCTCCCCGGCCACGGCCGGCCGGATGAACTGCTCGATCTGGTACGGGGTGGCGATCGGCGGCAGCCAGGACGGGGGTGTGGCGGCCACCCAGCCGAGCGCGTTCGTCACCCGGCCCATCTGCTCCTGAACCAGGACGACCTGGAGCATGCTGCACCCGCCGCCGCCGAGTTCCCGGGGCATGTTGGTCGAGTGCAGGCCGAGCTCGCGGGCCCGCTTGGCGTGCCCGGCGGTCACATCGGGTGGCAGTTCGCCGCCGTCCATCTCGGCGGTGACCTCGAACGGGATCAGCTCGTCGGCGAACATGCGCGCCTGCTCCTGGATGGCCAGGTCCTCGTCCGACAACCCGTACACGCTGCACTCCGATCTACCAGGCCAGGCACCCAACCGGGCCGCCGTCAGCTACCCGAGCCGACCTTGACTGACTGTTCAGTTTAGGCAAGAATCGGTCTCGTGCCAATGCCCTCCACTGGCCAGCTACCCGCCGCGGACGTCGTCGTCGTGGGTGGCGGCACGGTCGGTGCCTGGTGTGCCTACTTCCTGCGCCGGGACGGGCTCCGGGTCATCCTGATCGAGAAGGGCCAGCTCGGCCAGGGCGCCAGCAGCCGGGCGGCCGGCGTGGTCCGGGCCCAGGGCGGCACCCCCGAGGCGGTCCGGCTGGCGCACTGGACCCAGCGCTTCTACCAGCGGCAGCACGATGAGCTTGGCATCGACTCCGGGTTCACCGCCCAGGGCTACCTGCTGCCCTGCTTCACCGAGGCCGAGGTCCCGGTGGCCCACCAGCGGATGGCCATGCAGAACGCGCTCGGCCTCGACGTGGAGTGGCTGACCCCGGACGAGGTGGACGAGCGCAACCCGACGCTGGCCCCCGGGCAGACGCTGGGCGGCACGTTCTACGCGGCCGACGGCTACCTGCCCCCGCCGCGGAACGTGACCGCCTACGCGGTGGCGCTGGCCGTCAGCGGGGTGGACGTGCGCGAGCGGGTCCGGTTCCTCGGGCTGCGCCGCGAGCACGGCCGGGTCACCGGCGTGCAGACCAGCGCGGGCCCGATCGCCGCGGGCTCGGTCGTGCTGACCGGCGGGCCCAAGCTGGCCGAAGTCGGCCGGCTGGCGGGGCTGCGCATCCCGGTCGGCGGCGCCCGGCACCAGGTCGCGGTGACCGGGCCGCACCCGGACCTGCACCCGTCCCGGGTGCCGATGGTCTTCGACCTGCCGTCGGGGCTGTACTGGCGGCCTGAGGAGGGCGGCCTGCTGTTCGGCATGAGCAACCCGGCTGAGCCGCCCGGCTGGGCGCAGGCGGTGGACGAGCCCTACCTGGCCCGGATGCGGGCCCGGCTGAACGAGCTGGTGCCGGTGACGGCCGGGCTCGGGCTGCGCCGGGTGTGGGCGGCCACCATCGAGTACACCCCCGACCACCTGCCGATCGCCGGCCCGGCGCTGGACCCGGACGGCGCCGCGCTGCCCGGCGTCTTCGTGGCCACCGCCGCCGGGCACGGCATGATGTGCGGTCCCGGCGTCGCCCGGACCGTGGCCGACCTGGTGCTGACCGGCTTCTCCGACGTGGTGGAGGTGGCCGGGCTCGGCCTGGACCGGTTCGACGAGCACGGCCGCAGCAAGCTGTCCGCCGACCCGATCGCGCTGCCGTTCCCGGAGCAGGCCTACCCGGACCTGGCCCCGGGCGAGCTGACCAGCCCGTAGCCCACTGACCCGCATCGAGAGGACCGAACCGAACCATGACCGAAACCCTGCCGGTTACCCCGTTCCTGTCCGCCGCCGCGCTGCACGGCGAACTGGAGGACTGGGGCCCGCTCGCCGAGGCCACGGGTGAGCCGATGCACACCTCCGGCGTCACCACCTGGGCCGACGGCGACCTGGAGGTCGGTGTCTGGGAGTGCACCCCGGGCCCGTCCTACTGGAAGCTGGAGACCAACGAGGCCATCCACATCGTGTCCGGCCGGATGACCTGCACCCCGGACGGCGGCGAGCCGCAGGACATCGGCCCCGGCGACAGTGCCGTCTTCCCCCGCGGCTGGGCTGGGACGTGGCAGATCCACGAGACCATCCGAAAGCTCTACGTCCTTTTCTGAACGCCAGCACCCGCCCACTGATCCCGGGGCGGCGCGCCGCCGCCCCGGGGTCAGTCGTGCTTACGGGCTAATGTCGGCCGGGACGCGGGAAGGAGCGTGCTGATGGGGCAGAGCCACGACGTGGTGGTGATCGGCGGCGGGCACAACGGGCTGGTGGCCGCGGCCTACTTGGCCCGGAGCGGGCTGGACGTGCTGGTCTGCGAGCGGCGCCCGGTGCTGGGCGGCGCGGCCGTCAGCGAGCACCCGTTCGGCCCGGACTACACGGTGACCTCGCTGTCCTACATGGTCTCGCTGCTGCCGCCGTCGCTGGTCAAAGACCTGGAGCTGACCAGGCACGGCTACCACGTGTACCCGCAGGGGCCCTACTTCGCGCCCCGCGAAGACGGCCGGTACCTGCGGCTGCCGGATGACCCAGCCGAGCGGCACGCGGAGATCGCCAAGTTCTCGGCCAGGGACGCGGACGCCTACCCGCGCTACGAGGCCCACCTGGCTGACCTGGCCCAGGTGCTGGCCCCGATGCTGGACGAGATCCCGCCCCGGCTCGGTTCCCGCCGCCCGGCCGACCTGTGGCGGCAGGCGCTGCTGCTGCGCCACCTGCGCGGGCTGGACGAGCGGCGGATGGTCGACGTCACCCGGCTGATGGCGGCCAGCATCGCCGACCTGATCGAGGAGTACTTCGAGAGCGACGCCATGCTCGGCCTGCTCTCGGTGTCCGGGGTGATCGGCACCTGGGCCGGCCCGCGGTCGGCGGGCACCGCGTACGTGATGCTGCACCACCACATCGGCGACACCGGCGGCCAGGCCGGCGCCTGGGGCTTCCCGCGCGGCGGGATGGGCGGGGTGACCGGCGCGCTGGCCGCGGCGGCCCGCTCGTTCGGCGCCGACCTGCGCACCGATGCCGAGGTGGCCCAGATCCGCACCCGGCCCGGCCGCGGGCCCGCGCCGTCGGTAGCTGGGGTGACGCTGGCCAGCGGCGAGGAGATCGACGCGGGCACGGTCATCACCACCGCGCACCCGCAGATCTCCTTCCTCCGGCTGCTCGACCCGGCCGTGCTGCCGCCGGACTTCGTCGCCGAGATCCAGCGCTGGCAGACCCGCAGCGGCACGGTGAAGATCAACCTGGCCCTGGACCGGCTGCCGGTGTTCGCCAGCCACCCGGCGCCCGACCCGCAGATCCACGGCGGCACGATCGTGCTGGCCGAGAGCCTGGATGACATCGAGACCGCGTTCCAGCAGGCGGTCAGCGGCCAGCCGTCGGCGCGGCCGTTCGCCGACATCTGCATCCCGAGCGTGTTCGACGACTCACTCGCCCCGCCGGGTAAGCACGTCATGTCAATGTTCACCCAGTGGGTGCCGCACGGCTACGCGGCCAACCCGGACGAGGCGGAACTGGCCGCCTACGCGGACCGGGTCCTGGCCCGGATGGAGACGGTCGCGCCCGGCTTCACCAGCTCGGTGCTGCACCGGCAGGTGATCGGGCCGCACCAGATGCAGCAGGAGTACGGCCTGGTCGGCGGGAACATCTTCCACGGCGAGCTCAGCCTGGGCCAGCTGTTCCACGCCCGTCCCGCGGCCGGCTACGCCGACCTGCGCACGCCGGTGGCCGGCCTGTACCAGGCCGGCTCGGCCACGCACGGCGGTGGCGGCGTGACCGGGATCCCGGGCCGCAACGTCGTGCACCAGGTCCTCACCGACCGCCGCACCGACCAGTTGCGCCGCCGGCTCGGGGGATGGCCAGGGCGTCCACCGCCACCGCGCCGTGCGGGCCGCAGATCAGCGGGTTGATGTCCAGCGCCTCCAGCACGTCACCCAGCTCGACCGCGAGCTGGGACAGGCCGGTGATGGCGGCCACGATCGCGGCCAGGCCGGCCGCGGGCTGGCCGCGCACCCCGGCCAGCAGCGCCGCCACCCGGAGCTCACTGATCATCTCCCCGGCTTGCTCCGGGCCGATCGGCGGCAGCGCGACGGCCCGGTCGGCCAGCAGCTCCACCAGCACCCCGCCCGCCCCCACCACCAGCAGCGGGCCCAGCTCGTGGTCCCGGGCCAGGCCCAGGGACAGCTCCGGGCCGGCCGGGATGGTCTCGCAGACCAGCACCCGGCGGCCGAGCCGTTCGGCCAGGTCCTGGTAGGCCGCGGTCAGTTCGGCCGGGCCGGCCAGCCCGAGCACCACCCCGCCCGCGTCCGACTTGTGCGTGATCCCCGGCTCGCCGGTCTTGAGCACCACCGGATAGCCCAGGTCCGCCGCGGCGGCCAGTGCCTCGTCCGCGCTGGCCGCGCACCGGCTGCGGGTCACCGCGATGCCGTAGTCGCTGAGCAGGCTGGCCAGCGTGGCCCCGTCCGCCTGGCCCGCCGCGAGCACCGCGGCCCACCGGGCCCGCCGGGCCGGGTCGATGGGCGGGGCGTCGATGGCCGGCGGCGTCGCCGCGCCATGCGCCAGGAGATGGCCCAGCGCGAGCAGCCCGGTCCGGGTGCCCTCCAGCACCGGGATGCCACCCGCCCGCAGCCGCGCCGCCACGTCCGGGTCGATGGCCGCGGGCAGGTTGCCCAGCACCACGACCGGCTTGCCGGTGTGCCGCGCGGCCGCGGTCACCGCGTCCGGGTAGGACTGGTCGCCGTCGTACTCGTGCACCAGGTCCACGGCCAGCGCCACCGCGGCCACCGCCGGGTCGCCGGCCAGCGCGGTCAGCGCGCCGGACAGCTGCTCCCCGGCCCGGGCCCCGGTGCCCCAGACGTCCAGCGGGTTGGCCGGTTCCAGCCCGGGGTCGAGCAGCCCGGCCAGCCGCGCCGTGGTCGGCTCGCCGATGGCCGCGAACGGCACCCCCAGCTCGTCGGCCAGGTCGGCCACGTGCGCACGTTCCAGGCCTGAGTCGTGCACGGTGGCGATGCCGGTGCCGCCCCGGGCACGGCGGCCGATCGCGAACAGCTCCAGCGTGTCGGCCAGTTCGGCCAGGTCGCCGACCCGGTGCACGCCGTAGCCGCGGGCCAGCGCCTCCCAGCCGCCGTCCGCCGCGGCCAGCGCCCCGGAGTGGGCCGACACCATGGCCCGGCCACGCGCCGAACGGCCCGCGGTGAGCAGCACCACCGGGATGTCCCGGGCGGCGGCCTCCGCCAGCACGGCCCGTAGCCGGCCGGCGTCCCGGACCGCTTCCAGCACCAGCGCCAGCACCCGCGTCTCTTCCTGCCCCAACGCCCATTCCGCGTACTCGGCGGCGGTGCTGACGAGTTCTTGCCCGGAGGACACAGCCACCGTGTAACCGAGCCCACGCCGGGTGCGCAGCAGCGCGGAGAACACCGACCCGGAGTGCGTGATCAGCGCGACCGGGCCGGCCGGCAGCGGGTCAGGTTCCACATAGCCGACCGCGCGCAGCCCGTAGGTCACGTTGACGAACCCCATGCAGCCGGCCCCGCACACCGCCATGCCCGCGGCCCGGGCGGGTCGAATGCGCTGCCAAAGATGACGGCCGACCGGTCACCGCGCCGCGCGGCCAGGGTGAGCTGGTCTTCCAGCGCGGTATCCGGTACCGCCAGTAGCACCAGGTCGACGGCTGCTTCCGGTAGGTTGGCCAGGGATGGGTAGCACCGGGTGCCAGCGATCTCGCTGTGCCGGGGGTTGACCAGGTAGGTCCGGGGTCCGGCGCTGCTCCGCGCCAGCTCGGAGATCATCCGCTGGCCCAGGCTGCCGTCCCGCGGGCTGGCCCCGACCAGCGCCACACTCCGCCCCTCCAGCATCGCGGTGAGTGCCGTGCGGCTGTCCGCACCAGTCGCGGGCCCGGCGCCGTTGCCCGGCAGCCCGGTCTCATGGGGGTGCACGGCCACTTTTCATCCCTCTCGTGCGGCCGATGTCCGTTTCATCCCGGTTCCCGGTGCGCCATCGGGGTGAAAAGTCGGGGTGATTGAGTCCACCGGACGGCTGGGCGCGGGCTGGCCCCAGCCCTCGGTCGCTACGCCGTTGGAGCGGCCGGGGGCCGGGGAGTGCGGGACGCCAGTCGCGGGCACTGGCGTTCGGCTGGAAAAGGGTTTGTTCATGATCGCCGGGCGACCCGGCGCACCCGGCCGGACCGCTTGGCCGCCTTCTGGTCGGCGATGGCCGCCCGGGCCGCCTGCCAGCCCGGGATGCCG
Organism: Streptosporangiaceae bacterium; assembly: GCA_036567525.1. Taxonomy (GTDB): domain Bacteria; phylum Actinomycetota; class Actinomycetes; order Streptosporangiales; family Streptosporangiaceae; genus RYN-230. The sequence continues at coordinate 11,319 of DATCUG010000244.1, forward strand.
CACACCCCGCCGCCCGCGTGGGTCGCCGAGCTGCCGTAGTACAGGCCAGCGACCGGGGTGCGGTAGTCGGCGTAGCCGGGGGCCGGGCGCATGTGGAACAGCTGCTCCAGGGACAGCTCGCCGTGGAAGATGTTCCCGCCGACCAGGCCGTACTCCTGTTCCATCTGGTATGGGCCGACGATGTCCCGGTGCAGGATGGACGCCTTGAAGTTGGGCGCGACCTCGTTGTAGCAGTCGATCATGCGGTCGGCGTAGGCCTCCAGCTCGGCGGTGTGCGGCTGCTCGCTCCAGTCCTGCGGCACCCACTGGGTGAACAGCGACATGATGTGCGTTCCCTCGGGACACAGCGTCTTGTCGAACGCGGTCGGGATCACCCCGTCGCTGAACGGCCGGGCGGCCGGGCGGCCCTCCCGGGCGTCCTGGAAGGCCCGCTCGATGAATTCCATGGTCGGCGCCATCTCGACCGAGCCGGTGTGGTGTTCCTGCAGGTTCGACCCGGGGTCGGCGGTGAAGTCGGGCAGCTCGGACAGGGCCAGGTTGATCTTCACCACGCCGCTGCGGGTCTTCCAGTGCTCGATGTCGGTGACGAAGTCCGGCGGCAGGTGCTCCTGGCCGACCTGGTCCAGGAACGCGATCTTCGGGTGCACCGTGGACACCACCACGGTGGCCCGCAGTTCGTCGCCGTTGTCCAGCACCACGCCGCGGGCCCGGCCGTTCGCCACGATGACCCTGGCCACCTTGGCGTTCAGCCGGACCTCGGCGCCGTGCTCCCGGGCGGCCGACTCGATCGCGCCGGACACCGCACCCATGCCGCCTTCCTGGAAGCCCCAGTTGCCGAGGTGGCCGTCGCCCACGTCGCCGATGGAGTGGTGCGCCATCACGTACGCGGTGCCCGGCTCGTACGGGCCGGCCCAGGTGCCGATCACCCCGTTGACCGCCAGCGCGCCTTTCACCTGCGGGGACTCGAACCAGTCGTCGAGCAGGTCGGCGATGCTCATCGTCATCAGCCGGGTCACGTCCGCGATCGTGCGCACGTCCAGGCCGCGGTGCCGCCAGGCCAGCCGCAGCGTCTCGGACAGGTCGCGCGGCCTGCGTGAGCCCAGGTTCGGCGGCACGGTCAGCAGCAGCGGGCCGAGCACGTCAGCCAGGCCGGCCAGCCAGGCGTCCCAGCGGGGCATGGCGTCCGCGTCCTTCTTGGACCACTTGGACACCTCGGCGTGGTTGCGCCTGGCGTCGTCCGCGTACAGCTTGATCGAGCCGCCCTCCGGGAACGCCTGGTAGTACGGGCCCATCGGGTAGATCTTGTAGCCGTGCCGGGGCAGGTCCAGGTCGTTGATGATGGTCGGCGGGAGCAGGCTCATCACGTAAGACAGCCGGGTCACCTGGAACTCGGGCGCGTCCGGCCAGGGTGCCTCGGTGGTGGCCGCGCCGCCGGTCTTGGCCCGGCCCTCCAGCACCAGCGTGCGTGCCCCGGAGCGAGCCAGGTAGGCCGCCGCGACCAGCCCGTTGTGTCCCCCGCCGACGACGATCGCATCGTAGGTTCCGGCCTGTGTTGCGGCCATCTGTCCGACCTCCATGCAGGTGTGCTAAGACTCTCCCGGGAAGATTCCCGAGGGATTGACTGAATGTTCAGTCTAGAAACCTGATACGGTTGCCACAAGAGGCCGGCGCCCAATCGGTCTCGTGGAGGCGGCGGATAAACGCACCGGAGTCAGCGACCCGGGTGCACAGAGTGGGCGAGGATGTTCCCCATGACTGAACGTGCTGGCGCTGTGGCCGACACCGCCGACCAGCGCCGCGAGCAGATGCTGCGGGCCGCCCTCGAAGTGATCGAGGAGCGGGGCTTCCCGGACACCAGGATCGCGGACGTGGCGGCCCGCGCCGGGACCAGCCCGGCCCTGGTCATCTACTACTTCAAGACCAAAGACCAGCTGCTCACCGAGGCGCTCCGGTACGCCGAGGACACCTGGTACGAGGCTGGCATCCGGCGGATGGCGGCCATCTCCAGCGCGGCCAGGCGGCTGGAAGAGCTCGTCGCGATGAACTTCCTGCCCGAGGCGGACACCGAGCCGACCACCTCATGGCTGCTCTGGCTGGACCTGTGGGCGGCGTCGGTGCGGCTGCCCGAGGTGGCCAGCGTCCGGCAGAAGTTCGACGAGCGGTGGCGGGAGACGATCCACGCAGTCGTGCTGGCCGGGCAGGAAGCAGGCGAGTTCGGCCCGGTGGACGCGGATGATTTCGCGCTGGCCATGTCCGCGCTGCTGGACGGGCTGGCCATCCAGGTCGCGCTGCAGGACCCGTCGGTCGGCGCCAGCCGCGCGTTCGAGTTGAGCATGCGGTTCGCGGCCGGCCAACTTGGCTTCGAGTGGTCGGGGCGGTCGCCCGGCAGATAGGCGTTAAGGAGGCCCCGGTGGCCGGTGGACATATCCAGCTCGTCTCGCTGACCAAGCGGTTCACCGAAGTAGCGGTGGACGACATCGACCTCACCGTGGACAGCGGCGAGTTCTTCTCCCTGCTCGGGCCCTCCGGTTGTGGCAAGACGACCACGCTGCGGCTGATCGCCGGCTTCGAGCAGCCCACCGCGGGCAAGATCCTGCTGGACGGGACCGACATGTCCGGGGTGCCGCCGCACAAGCGCAACGTGAACACGGTGTTCCAGAGCTATGCGCTGTTCCCGTTCATGTCCGTGTTCGACAACGTGGCGTTCGGGCTGCGCTACCAGAAGCTGGCCAAGCGCGACGTCGTCAGCAAGGTGAACGAGGCGCTGGACCTGGTCGAGATGCACTCCTACGCGAAGCGGCGGCCGGGCGTGCTGTCCGGTGGCCAGCAGCAGCGGGTGGCGCTGGCCCGGGCGCTCGTCCTCGGCCCGGCCGTGCTGCTGCTGGACGAGCCGCTCGGCGCGCTGGACGCCAAGCTGCGCCGCTCGCTCAAGGTGGAGCTCAAGGCGCTGCAGGAGCGGGTCGGCATCACGTTCCTCTACGTCACACACGACCAGGAGGAAGCACTGACGATGTCGGACCGGCTGGCGGTGATGAACGAAGGCAAGATCGTCCAGATCGGCACCCCGCGGCAGGTGTACGAGGAGCCCGCCGACACCTACGTGGCCGACTTCCTCGGCGTGTCCAACCTGATGGAAGTGGACGTGGTGGAGCAGGGCCCGGGCACCCGGTGCTCGGTCAAGGTCGGCGAGTCCGCGCTGGACGTGGAGCGGTCCGACGTGACCGGGCTCGGCACCGCGCATGCGGTCATCCGCCCGGAGCGGGTGCGCATCGAGGAGTACAGCTCGGCCGGGCCGAACCGGATCCCCGGCATGGTGGAGCGGCTGGTGTTCCTGGGCGCGGCCACCCAGGTGCTGCTCCGGCTGGCCCCCGGCACCCAGCTGCAGGCGCTGGTGCAGAACGACGGGGACCATCCGCAGCACCTGGCCCAGGGCACCCCGGTGCAGGTGTACCTGGCGCCGGACGCGCTCCGGGTGCTGCGCGGCAGCGCCCGGGACGTGGCGGACGCCGACGAGCACCTGGCCGTCGGCTGAGCATGGCACCGCCCCGGCGCTAGCGCAGCACGACGCTGGCGCCGGGGCGGTCGGCCTGGATTGACCCAGGTCAGCAGCCGGAAGCGTCCGGCGCCAGGATGTTGCCGTCGCTGGCGAGGCTCCCGGAGCTCGGCGAGGCGTCCGTCCACTGGCTGGTCAGGTTGGCGCAGTCGTGGTCCGAGCCTGGCTTGGCCAGGTAGACGTACTTGAAGAAGCCGGTGCCCAGCTCGCCGCCGCCGGCCGCGTTGACCGATCCCTGGCCGTTGCCGCTGGAGTCCCAGAAGTCGGTGCCGGACGGGAAGAACAGCTCCGGCCACTCACCGGAGTTGTAGTTGCTGCCGTTGTCCGACGTCGGCACGTTGGAGGCGCTCGCCCCGCTGACCGGCACCGTGGTGTAGAACGCGTAGGTCTGGCTGCCGCTCATCGTGCCGGTCAGCTGGATCTTCATGGTCGGGTCGGTGCCACCGTTGAGGTAGCCGAAGCCCGGGCTGGGCTGGCCGGTGATCGTGGTGAAGTGGCCGACGTCGGAGACCTTGCCGGTGTAGGCGTAGCAGGGCGAGTTGCCGCCGCAGTCGCTGCTGGAGGCCGCGCCCTTGTAGTAGATCGAAGCTCCCCGGGTGAAGTTGTCCAGCGCCCAGTTGCCGCCACCGTTGGCGGCGCTGTCCGGCCGGTTGGTCATGGTGGTCTTGGCCGTGAGCGTGGTGCTGCTGGCGCCCGCGGACGGGGCCAGGGCGGCAATACCCGCGAGTGCCAGCGCTCCCGCCGACAACGTCGCTGCCAGGGCATACTTCTGGTTGCGCATGAGCTTCCTTTCCTTCGGGTTCGGGCTGCTAGTGATCGGATACGCGGGTGAAATTCGCTGCGGCGGAAACGGCCGGATGGCGGTCAGGGCTGAGGCGTTTCCGAACTGAACGTCCGGCGTGCTCTGCCGGGAGCGGGGCACGGCTGTGTCCGGAGCGGATACATCGTGGTCCGAGACTGTCGTGCAAAAGCCTGAACAGAGTCCATTTCGGTCCCCCCTCCACCGGCTTGCTCCATAATTGGGCAAGGCGGCTGTAGGTGTGACGCGTACGGCGATGCCGGGGATTACCGGCGCTGAATTTTTTCCTGGAAAATACGCGGCGAAAGCTCGCAAAGTTCGCGTTCCGGCGATCCAGGGTGGGCCAGCAGATCGTGCGGGTGCACCGGCAGTTATGACTTCCGGCGGCCAGCTGTGACCGCGCGCCGGCCCGGACGGTCAGATACGTCACCGGGAGCGGCCAGCCGTGGGAGAATTGCGCACTAGCTGCGCTGTAACTGTGGGCTGCCGGGGCGGGCGCCGTTGAGGTGCCGGGTGGGGTGTCTGGAGGAACGATGACCGAGGTCCCCCCGGTGCTGCCTGTCGTGGACACGAGCCGCCCCAGCGCGGCCCGCATCTACGACCTCATGCTGGGCGGCTGTCACAACTTCCCGGTGGACCGGGAGGCCGCGGCCAAGGTGATGGACGTGGTACCGGAGTTCGGCGAGATCGCCTGGGCCAACCGCGGTTTCCATCAGCGCGCCGCCCGGTGGATCGCGGGCCAGGGCATCAGCCAGTTCCTCGACATCGGTTGCGGCCTGTTCACCGTGGGCAACACGCACGAGGTGGTCCGGGAAGCCAGCCCGGAGGCCCGGGTCGTCTACGTGGACCTGGACCCGATGGTGGCGCAGCAGGCCGCCGTGCTCCGGGGTGACCCGGACGCCGCGTTCATCCATGCTGACCTGCGCGACCCGGCACCGTTAATCGCCGAACCGCGGCTGGGCGCGCTGATCGACCTGGCCCGGCCGGCCGGCCTGCTGCTGACCTCGGTCATGCACTTCGTGGCGGACGGCTCCGAGCCATGGCAGCTGGTCCGGGCCTACCTGGACCAGCTCGCGCCGGGCAGCTTCGTGGCGCTGTCCCACGCCACCTCCGACGGGGTGCCGCCGTTCGCGGTGCAGCGCTGGCGGGAGGTGTACGTGGACGCCCCGGTCCAGTTCCACCCGCGGTCCCGGCGCGCCATCGGCCGGTTCTTCGACGGTCTGGAGCTGGTGCCGCCGTTTGCTGGCGCCCCGGCGGAGGTGGTGCACCTGGGCCTGTGGGGCTGCGAGGACCCGCGGCTCGCGGACAACGAGAGCTCCCGGTGGGGGTACTGCGGGGTGGCCCGGGTCCGCTGATCGTCAGCCCAGCTGACGATCAGTCGGTGCCGGCGATCGTGGTCAGCGCCTGCACGCCGCTGCCCCGCTCGCCCCGGGTGAGCCAGCGGTAGCCGATGTACCCGATGGTCGCGATCACGAACGTCATGACCAGCATGATCGTGCCGAGCGCGTTGAGCGCCGGGCCGCCGTTGCCGCCGCGCTGGGTGGAGTAGATGTACACCGACATGGGCGTGTTGGACGCGTTGGAGTTGAGCAGATCGACCAGCACGAAATCGTCGATGACCCCGGAGAACACCAGCACCGCGCTGGCGAAGATGGCCGGTGTCAGCAGCGGCAGCATCACCCGCCGCATGGCCTGGAACTGGTTGGCCCCCAGATCGGCCGCGGCCTCCTCATACTGTTTCCCGATCGTGGCCAGCCGGGCCTGCACGATGATGGCGGGCCAGCTCACGTTCCAGGTGACCAGGCCGAGCGTCTCGGCCAGGGTGCCCAGGTGGACGGTGGTGAACAGCACGGTGAAGACGAAGAACATCGCCACCCCGAAGATCAGCTCCGGGATGACGAAGGACAGCAGCATGATGAAGTTGAAGCTCGCCGCCGTGTAGCCGCGCCACCGGTTGATGCCCAGCGCGAACGCCACCCCCAGCGGCACCGCGATCAGGGTGGTGTAGAGGGACAGCCGTAGCGTCTGCACCACGGCGGCGTGCAGTTCCGGGTTGTGCAGCACGGAATTGAGCGGGTCGGTGAAGTACCAGCGCCAGGAGAAGCCCTGCCACACACTCTGCGACTTCCCGTTGTTGAACGAGAACAGGACGGCTATCCCGATGGGCACCAGCGACCAGATCAGGTACAGCCAGGTGAACGCCTCCAGGAACCAGGGGCGGCGCCACGGATTGCCCCGCGGACGCCAGCTCCGCGCCTGCCGGACCTTTACCTCGGCCGCCTGTCGGGCGGGCGCTGTCGCGGTCATGCCGCCTCCCGGGCGGACCGGTTGGTGACCACCACGTAGTAGATCATGGGCGCGATCAGCACCAGCAGCAGGAGAAGCGAGAACACGGCTCCTTCCCCCTGGAACGCGGGCGTGGACAGCTCCTGATTGATCACGTTGCCGATCATCGACGTGTTGGTGGTGCCGGACATGAGCTGGTTGGTGTAGTAGTCGCCGAGCATCGGCAGCACGGTGATCAGCATCGCGGTCATGATCGTTTGCCGGGACAGCGGCAGCGTGACGTGGAGGAACGCGCGGGCCCGGCTGAGGCCGAGGTCCCGGCCAGCTTCGATCAGCGCCGGGTCGATCCGGTCCAGCCCGGCGTACAGGACCAGGATCAGATAGGGGATATACCCGTAGACCAGGCCGAGGATGACCGTCACGCTCTGGCCGCTGAGCCAGTTGACCGGATGGCTGGTCAGGTTGAGGAACGTCAATGCCCGGTTCACGTACCCGTTGAGCTGGAGCAGGTCGACCCAGGCCAGCATCCGCATCATGTAGCTGATCCAGAACGGGGCGATCAGCAGCACCAGGAACAGGCCTTTGCGGCGGCCCGCGAACCTGGCCACGAAGTAGGCGGCCGGGTAGCCGATCAGCAGGCACAGGACCGATGCGATGGCGACATAGATGATCGTCCGGACGATGATCGGCCCGACGAACGCGGTCGGGCCGGTCAGATCGTTCCAGGCACTGGAGAAATTGGTACCGCTCCACTGGAGCGGATCCCACACCGCGATGGGCGTGCCGAACAGCTGGTTCAGCCGCCCGGCTGCGATGGCGATGACGACGTAGAACGGCACGATGAACAGCAGGGTCAGCCAGATGATCCCGGGCGCGGCCAGGGCCAGCCAGAACAGCCGGTGCGGCTGCCGCGGCTGACGGCGGCGCCGGAGCAGTCCGCTCTCTGCTGCTGCCACTGGTTACACTCCCTTGCTCGCCGCCTGCCAGGCCCGCTCCCAGAGCAGGTTGGTGGTGAGCGGAAGCTGGAGTTCCATCACTCCGCGGCGGAAGTAGGACGGGAGGACGACCGTGGACATCAGGCTGGGGGGCAGGATCTGCTCCTTGACCAGCCGCTGCGGGGTGACCCCGGTGAGCGGCTGCATGTACCCGTTCCAGCTGATGTTGGTGAGCGCGTTCTGCAGATCGAGCATGTAGTTCATGAACAGGTGGGCGAGTACCGGGTTGGACGCGCCACGGAGGATGGTGATCAGGTCGTTGCCGACCGGGCCCTTTCCGTCCGTCGGGAACCAGTACCCGACGACGTCGACCGGGACGCCCTTCGGCATATACGACTCGGCGGCAGCGATGTCGCCCGACCACGCGTGGTGGATCCAGATCTGGCCACTCGGTATCTGCGTGTAGTCGTTGTTGTTGATCTGCATGTTGGTCAGGCTGGACAGGTTCTGCAGTGCCTTGCCGGAATTGGCGATCTGGGTGGGATTGGTGGTGTTCAGATTGAAGATCCCGTTCTTCATCAACCCCAGGCTGATGCCTTCCCGGTAGTCGTCGAGGATCGCCACCTTGCCCTTGTACTTCGGCTGCCACAGCATGGCCCAGGGGTTGGCCATCTGGTAGGGATTCTCCGGCACATGGTCCTTCCGCCACGAGATACCCGTTGTGTAGATCGTGTACGGCACGGTGTACCGCCACTTACCGTCGTAGAACGGGTTCTGGTAGTCCGGCCAGGCCTGGCGGATGTTCGGGATGTAGCTGTGGTTGATCGGCTGGATGAACTTCTGCGCGATCAGTGGGCCGAGCACGTCGATGGTGACGCCGAGGAACACATCGAAGTTGACCTGCCCGCTGTGGATCTTGGCCAGGGCCTCGTCCATCGTGTTGAACGTGCTCACCTGGACCTTGCAGTTGTACTTCTTGGCGAAGTCGTTCACCACCGCCTGGTTGATGTAGGCGGTCCAGTTGTAAATCTTCAGGGTGGCGCCCTGCTCGGCGGCCAGGCCGCTCTTGATCGCATGGTTGCCCTGGTAGATCGGCCAGGTCACCGGATTGCTCGGCCTGGGCAGCGGCAGCACGCTTCCGCTCTCCGAGCCCGAGGTGCCCGAACTGGCACCGCACGCCTCCAGGAACGAGCCGGCCCCGCCCAGCATCAGCGCCGCGCCCGCGCCCCGGGTCAGGAAGTTGCGCCGGGTCAGGCGGCGCGGCTCGCCCGGTCCGGTCCAGCCCTCTCGTGGGTGCATGGTTCTGGTCACCTCTCTCAGGTGCTGTCAGGCCCCGGGTGGTCCGAGCGCTCCCACGCCTGATGAAATTTGACTGAACAGTCCGTCAACAGCACTCCTACTCCTCTGCCCGAGACGAGCGCAAGACCTGGCATGTTACAGATCGGTTCAGCCGCGCACCGACTCGGCGAACTGGGCAAAGTTCGTCACCAGCAGATCGATGTCTGACTCGTCGTGCTGCACCGAGATCAGCCATTGCTCGATCTTGCCCCAGGGCGGCAGGAAGACGCCCCCGTTGTGCTGGAAGAGCCAGTGGGCATGGCTGTACCGGTCGTCGATGCCGAGGAAGCCCCGGTAGTTGCGGACCGGCTCGGGGGAGAACACCACGCAGCCCTTGGCCCCGACCGCGACCACGTGCGCCTGCAGCCCGGTGCGGGCGATCTCCCGCTCGATGCCGGCCACCGCGCGCTCGCGCAGCGCGTCGATCCGCTGGTACGCCTCCGGGGTGGCTACGTCGGTGAGCATGGCCCAGCACGCGGCGATGGCCAGCGGGTTGCCGTTGAACGTGCCCACCATCTCGTAGTCGTTGTTGGCCACATGCTCCATGACCTCGGCCGAGCCGCCGATGGCGGCGATCGCGACGCCGCCGCCGATGGCCTTGGCCAGGCAGATGATGTCCGGGGTGACCCCGGTCAGCCGGGTCGCGCCGCCCGGGCCGGCCGTCAGGCCGGTCTTGACCTCGTCGAACGTGAGCAGCGCGCCGCGGGAGTGCAGCAGGTCTTTCAGGCCCGGCAGGAAGCCCGGTTCGGGCTCGATGATGCCCGCGTTCATCATCACCGGCTCGATGATCATTCCGGCTACCTGGCCCGGGTGCCGGTCGAGCAGGCGCTGCACCGAGGCCAGATCGTTGAACGAGGCGACCAGGGTGAGCCGCGTGATCGCATCAGGGATGCCGGTGCTGCTCGGGGCCTGGGCCGGATCGTCGGCCGGGCCGGCCTCCTCGGGCTCCGGGGCCACCGACACCTGGACCGAGTCGTGGTGGCCGTGGTAGCAGCCCTCCACCTTGATGATCAGGTCCCGGCCGGTAATGGCCCGCATCAGGTGGATGGCGTCCATGGTCGCCTCGGTGCCTGAGTTGGCGAAACGCCACAGCGGCAGGCCGAACCGGCGGGCCAGTTCCTCGCCGACGGCGACCGCGTTGCGGGTCGGCTGGGCGAAGTGCGTGCCCAGGCCGACCTGGCTGCGCACCGCTTCCACCATGGCCGGGTGGGCGTGGCCCGCCAGTGCCGCGCCGTACCCGCCATGCAGGTCGACGTACTCGTTGCCGTCCACGTCGTAGATTTTGGAACCCTTGCCGTGGCTGAGCCAGACCGCCTGCGGGACGGTGATCTGCCAGCTTGAGGTGACCCCGCCAGCCAGGCTGTGGCTGGCCAGGCCGGCCATCCGGGCGGACTCCGGCTGCCGCTCGACGAAGATCTTTTCCTGCTCGGCGATGATGTCCTGGAGATTGGCGGAAGGCCCTGGCTGTGGGCTCGGCACGGTCCTGCTCCTTTGGCCGGGCACCGCCGGTATCTGGGTGCGGTGCCGCTGGTGGCTGACTGAACGTTCAGTCTACGAGTGAGGCCGGCCGCTGACAAGGCTCACCGCGCCCGCTCACCCAGCGCCGGCCCGATTCGCTGGCAAACGCTGACATAGCACGCGTCTGGTCCGCCTCAACCGGACAATTCCGGCAGCAGGGCGCACATCTCGCGTGCTATGTCAGTGTTTGTCGGTGATCAAAGTGGGGGCGGTCAGGTGCAGGGGGTGCCGTTGAGGGTGAAACTGGCTGGCGCGGCGTCACTGCTCGACCAGGTGCCTTGCAGGCCGACGGTGGTACTGCCACCCGGGCTGATCGCGGCGTCGTAGCTGGCGTTGCTGGCGGTCACCGTCTTCCCGTTCTGCGCGACGGTGGCGTTCCACGAGCTGGTGACCTTCTGATCGCCGGGGAACGTGAACCCGAGCGTCCACCCGTTGATGGCCGACGTGCCGGTGTTGCCGATGGTCAGGTTGGCCACGAACCCGCCGGCCCACTGGCTCGACGTGGTGTAGGCGACATGGCAGGCCAGGCCGGCCGGGCTGGTCGGCGGTGGGCTGGTGGGCGGCGGGCTGGTCGGCGGTGGGCTGCTTGGTGGCGGGCTGGCCGGGCTGCTGGAGTCCAGCCCGAAGAAGTGGATGGCGTAGCTAGCCATCCCAGCTTCCGGCAGCACGTGCCCGGCACCCGCGATGCTGTACGCCTCGACCTGCACCGCCCCCGCGCTGTTCGCATAGCGCGTCCGGGTCCAGCCCGACACCGGCGTGTCGGTGCTGGTCGGTGTCTGGCTGACGCCGAGCACGTTGGTCCACTGCTTGATCTCTTCGCCGAAGTTGACGTAGTTGAGCGTGGTGTCCGCGGTGCCGTGCCAGAGCTGGACCCGGGGCCGCGGGCCGGTGTACCCGGGATCGGCGTTCCGCACCATGTCCCCCCAGGCCTGCGGGGTCATCGTGACCTGCCCCTGGGCGCAGGCCGAGTTCCATCCGTCCACGGTGCCGGTGTAGAAGCAGCCGAACGGCACACCCATGAACGGCGCGCCTGCCTGGAACACGTCGGGATAGTCGCCCAGCAGCACGTCGGTCATCATCGCGCCGGACGAGGCGCCGGTGACGTAGACCCGGTTCGGGTTGCCGTTGTAGTGCTGCTCGGCATAAGTGATCATGGACATGATCGAGACCGGGTCGCTGCCGCCGTTGCGGGTGAGCGCCTGCGACGAGGACACATCCCAGCAGCTACCGCTCCGGGTCACCGACGGGTAGACGACGATGAACCCGTACTGGCTGGCCAGCGAGGCGAACTCGGTGCCCGCATAGAACCCGGGTCCCGAACCGGTGCACTGGTGCAGGGCGACCAGGATCGGCGGGTTGGCGGTGACCGTATCCGGGACGTAGATGTACATCTGGTCGCCACCGGGGTTGTTACCGAAGTTGGTTACCTGCACCAGGGCGGCCGCCTGGGCCGGCGCCACGGTATGCAGCCAGAGACCGGCTGCCACCATTAACACCGCGGCCAGGCCGGCCAGCGCACGGATCCGTCTGGGCATGATCCCTCCTCGATACCTATCCGAAATATTTCGAATCGTGCGACTGGTTCCGTGGCTGGTCAATGACGGCCGCTGGGCCGACTGGATCCGCATTCCGGCCGGTGTGACGGTGTGCGCTGTGACCAGGACGCTTGCCGTTGGCCGGCCTGCTGGGAGCGGCGATGCTGGCTGCGGGGAGCGGAAATTTTCACCGCGCGGGGAACTGGGCCCGGTCGGGGTTGCCGGCGTTCGGGTTGCCGCCGGGCCCGGCACGGCAGCCGGCGCTACCTGCTACGGCCGGTAACAGGCTCCTTGTCAAGATACGATGATCACCGTTACATTGCGCTCATGGGTGATGCGCTTCGCGAGCCCACCTTCCTGATCCTGGCCGCGCTGGCTCCGCAGCCGCTGCATGGCTACGCGATCATCGGTGAGGTGGCCACGCTGTCCGGTGGCCGGCTGGAGTTGCGGCCGGGCACGCTGTACGGCGCGCTGGACCGGCTCGCCGCCGAGGGACTGCTCGAGGCGGACCGGGAAGAGGTGATCGAGGGCCGGCTGCGCCGGTACTACCGGCTGACCGACGCCGGCGCCGGTGTGCTGGAGCAGGAAGCGGCCCGGCTGCAGTGCAACGCCGACGCGGCCCGGCAGCGGCTGGCCCGGCGGCTGGCGTCCCCGCAGCCCGCCTAGCCTGCCCGGGCCGCACCGCCCGGCACCGCCTACTGCGTGGGGGGAGTGATGATGCCGGGCGCGCTCAGCCAGGTCATCACGTCGAACGTGTACAGCCCCTGCTTCACCCCCGGGTCGTTGGCCAGCAGCTCGCGGACTTCGTCCAGCGCGTCCTGCTGGTACACGCCGAGCCCGCAGATGGGCTCGTCCTCGGCCGGGCTGTCCCGCACCGGCCCGGCCGCCAGTTGCACGCCGCTGGCCAGGTTGCCGAGCGTGTAGGCCAGGTGCTCGCGGAAGATCCGCTCCTTGGACTCCTCGTCGAAGCCGTCGTACTGCCGGCTGCGCCGGAGCAGCGCCACCTGGTAGGTGGCCAGCTGTGGCGGGCTACTCATGGCGGG
>DATCUG010000245.1:0-7865 GCA_036567525.1 Streptosporangiaceae bacterium
GTTATGCACATACGGGAGCCGGAGGGCAAACGGCGCGACCGCATGCCGCCCAGCTCAGCCCGGCACAAAGCGGACGGGGATCCTGCGCACGGCCGCGCGGCGGCTGGAGGATACTGCATACATGGACAGCCGAAGTGATAACCCGGGCGAGGACCCGGCTGTTTCCTACCAGGCTGCCGTGCCGGGCACCCCGGTGCTCACCCGCAGCGGCACCGAGATCGGCACCGTGGAGCACGTGCTGCAGGTGCCGGAGCTCGACTTGTTCGATGGCATCGTGATCGCCACCGACTGGGGGCTCCGGTTCATCGACGCCAGCCAGGTGGACCGGATCACCATCCGCTATGTCCGGTCCAGCCTGGATGACGCCCAGGCCAGCAAGCTGCCGCCGCCGGACGGGCCGCCGGTGTTCCGGGTCAACGCGCTGGAGGACATCGGCCCCTCGCTGCACGACCGGCTCGGCCGGATGTTCCGCCGCCCGCACTGGACGCAGGAGAAGTAACCGGCGCGGATCCCAGCCGCCGGAAACCCAGGCGCGGCAGGCGCCCGGGATGCGCTACCCTGTGCGCCATGAGCACCGACACCCACCCCGCTGCCCACGCGCAGCGGCACGCCAGTTCCGCGATGCCAGCCAAGCCGGCGCTTGACGGCATCGAGGAGAAGTGGTCGCGCCGGTGGGACGAGCGGGGCGTAGTACACATTTGATTCGAGCGCGCCGCGAGCGCGCGTCTTCTCCATTGACACTCCCCCGCTGACCGTCAGCGGGTCGCTGCACATCGGGCACGTCTGCTCATTCACGCACACCGACACGGTGGCCCGGTTCCACCGGATGCGCGGCCAGGCGGTGTTCTACCCGATCGGCTGGGACGACAACGGCCTGCCCACCGAGCGCCGGGTGCAGAACTACTTCCACGTGCGGTGCGACCCCACGCTGCCCTACGACCCGGGGTTCGTGCCGCCCGGGCGGCCGGACGGCGACCCGGTGCGGATCTCCCGGCGTAACTTCATCGAGCTCTGCCAGCGGCTCACCGACCTGGATGAGCAGGCGTTCGAGCAGGTGTGGCGGCGGCTCGGGCTGTCCGTGGACTGGTCCACCAAGTACCGGACGGTCGGCGCGACGTCCCGGGCCGTGTCGCAGCGGGAGTTCCTGCGCAACCTGGCCCGCGGCGAGGCGTACCTGGCCGAGGGCCCGACGCTGTGGGATGTGTCGTTCCGCACCGCGGTGGCCCAGGCCGAGCTGGAGGACCGCGAGGTGGCCGGGCACTACTACCGGCTGGCGTTCCGCGGCCCGGACGGCGCCCCGGTGCCGGTGGCCACCACCCGGCCTGAGCTGCTGCCCGCCTGCGTGGCGCTGGTCGCGCACCCGGACGACGAGCGGTACGCCGCGCTGGCCGGGGCCACCGTGACCACGCCGCTGTTCGGCGTGCCGGTGCCGGTGCTGACCCACCGGCTGGCCGACCCGGCCAAGGGCACCGGCATCGCGATGATCTGCACGTTCGGCGACACCACCGACGTGACCTGGTGGCGCGACCTGGACCTGCCGGTCCGGCCGGTGCTCGGCGCGGACGGCCGGCTGCTGGCCGCCGCGCCGCCCGGCATCACCAGCCCGGCCGGCCGGGCCGCCTACCGGCAGCTGGCCGGGGCGACCCTGGCCGGGGCCCGGCAGCGCGTCGCGGCGCTGGCCCGCGCGTCCGGTGACCTGCTCGGCGACCCCGAGCCGGTGACCCACCCGGTGAAGTTCTACGAGCGCGGCGACTCCCCGCTGGAGATCATCACCACCCGGCAGTGGTACCTGCGCAACGGCGGCCGGGACCCGGAGCTGCGCGCCGCGCTGCTCGGCCGGGGCCGGGAGATCAGCTGGCACCCGGAGCACATGCGGGCCCGCTACGAGGACTGGGTGGCCGGGCTGACCGGCGACTGGCTGATCAGCCGGCAGCGCTACTTCGGCGTGCCGATCCCGGTCTGGTACCCGCTGGACGAGGCTGGCCAGCCGCGCTATGACCAGCCCATCCCGGCTGAGGAGAGCATGCTGCCGGTGGACCCGGCGGCCGAGCCGGCGCCCGGGTACACCGAAGCGCAGCGCGGCCAGCCAGGCGGTTTCGTGGCCGACCCGGACATCATGGACACCTGGGCCACGTCGTCGCTGACCCCGCGGATCGCGGCCGCGTCGGCGGCCGGGGCCCGGCTGGACCAGGTCTACCCGATGGACATGCGGCCGCAGGCGCACGAGATCATCCGCACCTGGCTGTTCTATGCGGTGCTCCGCGCGCACCTGGAAGACGGCGTGCTGCCGTGGCGGCACGCGGCCATCTCCGGCTGGATCCTGGACCCGGACCGGAAGAAGATGTCGAAGTCCCGGGGCAACGTGGTGACCCCGATGGACTCACTCCGCCAGCACGGCTCGGACGCGGTGCGCTACTGGGCGGCCAGCGGCCGCCTCGGCACCGACATGATCTTCGACCCGGCACAGCTGCGGGTGGGCCGCCGGCTCGCCATCAAGATACTGAACGCCAGCAAGTTCATCCTGTCGCTGCCCGGCAGCGACGCCGCCACTCCCCCGGGTGAGGTGAGCGAAGTCCTGGACCGGGCCACGCTCAGCCGGCTGGCCGGTGTGGTGGCGGCCTGCACGGCGGCGTTCGAGGACTATGAGCACACCCGGGCGCTGCAGGAAGCCGAGTCGTTCTTCTGGTTCTTCTGCGACGACTACCTGGAGCTGGTCAAGTCCCGGGCCTACCGGGAACACGGCGCGCGGCCGGCCGGGTCGGCAATCGCGGCGCTGCGCACCGCGCTGTCCGTGCTGCTCCGGCTGTTCGCGCCGGTGCTGCCGTTCGTCACCGAGGAGGTGTGGTCCTGGTGGCAGGACGGCTCGGTGCACCGGGCCGCCTGGCCGGACGCCGGGGAGCTGCGGGCGCTGGCCGGCCGGGCTGATCCAGGGGCGCTGGCCGCCGCGTCGGCCGCCATCCGGGCGGTCCGCGGGGCCAAGTCGGCCGCCCGGCTGTCCATGCGCGCGCCGGTGCGCAAGCTGGTCATCTCGGCCGGTGAGGACAGCCTGCCCGGGATCCGCGCGGTGCTCGGCGACGTGCAGGCGGCGGGCAAGGTGGACCAGGTGGTGCTGGTCCCGTCAGCCTGCGACGAGCCAGTGCATCACGTCATTTCGTAGGCTCCCGCGCAGCGACGCGCAGCTCGTGGAACGAGACGCTGAACCCGGGGCCCTCCGGGGCGGCGCACATCACCCCGGCCAGCAGTTCGCTGTCCGGCGGCAGATAGACCAGCGCGGCCAGCTCCGGGCTGTCCTCGCCGATCGAGTAGCGGACCTCCACCGCGTCGCCCCGGCGGGACACCCGGAGCGCGATCTCATCGGTGTTCTCCGGCAGGCTGGCCACCGCCCAGCTGGACAGGCCCAGGGTCAGCACCGTGGACAGCCGCGGCTTGCCCTCGAAGTACTCCACCCCGGTCTTCAGCCAGGTGCGCTCGTCGGCCCGGAGCATCACCCCGGCCTGGTCGTACTGGCTGGCCCAGTTGCCCCGGACCCGGACCGCCACGTCCAGGTCGCCGGCCAGCACCTCGCCGTAGACGTGGCCACTGTCCCGGATGTACCCATATCCGGTGACCCGCCAGAAATCGGTGCCCGGATCCACGTTGACCTGCAGCACCTCGTCGGTCCGCTGCCAGCTGGCCGGCTCGTTCAGCCACTCCATGTACCCGATGCCTCCGTGATCTTCCCCGGACAGAGGTTAGCGGAGCGAGGCCGGCCAGTCTCACCGGGCCGGACAAGGTGCACCGAACCGATACCGAACGGGCCCGCTGCCTTTAGCGCCGGCCAGCTAGGGGTAATGTCCCGGGTAGCGCGGTGTGGGGGCATTGCACGGGGGGCGCTATGGAAAACGTCATGGCTGGGCTGGCCCGGTTCGCCATCCGGTTCCGGTACTTCATCATCGCCTTCTGGATCATCGCCGGCGCGTTGTGCATCGCGCTGTTCCCGTCGCTGAGCAGCGCGGTGAACACGGACAACAGCTCATTCCTGCCGTCCGGCGAGCCGAGCGTGCACGCGCTCAACCTGGCCGCCCCTTTCCAGCCGACCAATGACACCACCGGCACGCTGGTCGTGCTGGGCAAGTCCAAGTTGTCCAGCAGCGACCAGCAGGCGGTGACCAGCCTGCAGAAGAAGATCGCCCAGGACGACCACGTCGTTTCCGTGTCCGACCAGGGGCTGTCCAAGGACGGCCGGGTGGACAAGGCCCAGGTCATCTTCAACGTGCAGACGTCCAGCACCGACGCGTCGCCCACGGTGTCCGCCGTCCGGTCCACGATGAGCAGCTTCAGCCTGCCCTCCGGCCTGTCCAGCTACCTGACCGGGCAGCTGCCCGCCGCGGTGGACAACCAGAACTCCCAGGCGCACGCGCAGAAGCTGACCGCCAACCTGTCCGTTCTGATCATCCTGATCATGCTGATCATCGTGTTGCGCGCGGTGGTCGCGCCGCTCGTCACCCTGCTGCCCGCGATCTGGGTGCTGGAGATGTCCGGCAGCATCATCGCCGAGGTATCCAAGGCGGGCCTGCAGGTATCCACCATCACCGAAACCATGCTCACCGTGCTGCTGCTCGGCGCGGGCACCGACTACGGCTTGTTCTTCATCATGCGGGTGCGCGAGGAGATGGCCGACGGCGCCTCGCCGCACCGGGCCATCGAGCAGGCCGGGCGTTACGTCGGCGAGTCGATCACGTTCTCCGCGGGCACCGTCATCGTGGCCCTGGTCACCCTGCTGCTGGCCTCGTTCGGGCTGTACTCCGGGCTCGGCCCGGCGCTGGCGCTCGGTGTCTTCCTGATGCTGCTGGCCGCGCTGACCCTGCTGCCCGCACTGCTGGCCGTGTTCGGCCGGGCGGTGTTCTGGCCGCGGCCGGTGCGCCGGTCCAAGGAGGAAGGAACCTACGCCAAGCTGGCCGACACGGTGATCGCGCACCCGGTGCTCACCCTGGCCTGCGGGGTGGTGTTCCTGGTCGCGCTGGGCGTGTTCACGTTCGGGTACACCTCCAGCGGCTTCGGCGGCCAGACCACCGGGCCGGACGGCAGCCAGTCCGCGCGCGGCACCAACGTGATCAACGCGCACTACCCGCCTGCGGTGGCCAACCCGACCCAGGTGCTGATGGTCTGGAAGTCGTCGGTGTGGAAGAACCTGTCCCAGCCCAACGACGCCGAGAACGGCCTGGCCAAGAAGTCCGTGTTCGCGTCGGTCACCGGCCCGTTCGACCCGAACGGCACCAAGCTCACCCCGAGCCAGCTGAGCAGCCTGTACCAGGAGCTGGGGCCGCCCGGGAAGCTGCCCGCCAGCGAGCCGGCCGGCACCCCGGTGCCCGCCGACCAGTACGAGCTGTACCGGGCCGAGTCCCAGTTCATCAGCCCGGACGGCAAGACCGTGCAGTATTACACGTCGCTCAAGGCGGGCTCGCCGTCCAGCACGTCGGCGCTGAACGCCACCCCGGCCGTGCGCGACGCGGTGACCAGCGTGCAGCATTCGGCCGGCGCGGTGGACAGCGGCGTGGCCGGCCTCGCCCCGTCCTCCTACGACGTGAGCAGCGTGTCGCAGAACGACCTGACCACGATCGTGCCGGTGGTCATCGTGCTGCTCGCGCTGCTGCTCGGCCTGCTGCTGCGCAGCGTGATCGCCCCGCTGTACCTGGTCGTCACCGTGCTGCTCAGCTACTTCGCCGCGCTCGGCCTCAGCGTGCTCATCTTCCAGGTCGCGGGCGGCCAGTCCGGGCTGAACTTCGTGCTGCCGTTCCTGTTGTTCATCTTCCTGATGGCCCTGGGCGAGGACTACAACATCCTGGTCATGAGCCGGATCCGGGAGGAGGCGCACACCACGCCGCTGGGTGCGGCGGTGCGCACCGCCTGCCACCACACCGGGCCGACCGTGACGTCGGCAGGCCTGATCCTGGCGGCCACGTTCGGGGTGGCCGGGGTGACCGGCGCGACCAGCCAGATCAAGCAGCTCGGCACGGCCATCGCGCTCGGCGTGCTGATCGACACGTTCCTGGTCCGCACCCTGATGGTGCCCGCCATCGTGGTGCTGTGCCGCCGCTGGAACTGGTGGCCGTCCCCGCTGTCCCGGCGCAGCGCCCAGGTCACCGCCCCCGCCCCCAGCGCCGAAGTCAAGGCCTGACCCGGCCGGGCGGTTACAACTTGTAGCCGATGTCGCGGAGCAGCTGGCGCCGCTCGGCTACGTCGGTGTCGGTCTCCACCCCGACCGGGGGCAGCCCGTCGATGACCCCGGCCACACCGCGGCCCTCGCCCGCGGTCAGCACGATGACCTGCACCGGGTTGGCCGTGGCGCAGAACACCGTGCACACCTCGGGCACCGCCTTGACCTGGTTCAGCACGTTGATCGGGAACCCGTCCCGCAGCATGATCACGAAACAGTGCCCGGCCCCGATCGCTTCGGCGGCGCGCACGGCCAGGCCGGTCAGCTCGGCGTCGTTGCCGGACCGGCGGACCAGCCGGGCCTGTGACGCCTCGCAGAACGCGATGCCGAACCGGAGCTGCGTGCTCACCCCGGCCAGCGCCTCGTGCAGGTCGTCCACGGTCTTGATGAAGTGCGTCTGGCCGATGATGACGTTCAGGTCGGCCGGCTTGTCCACCGGGACCACCTCGAACCCGGCCACGGTAACGGGCATGGTGTCACCTCCCCTGGGTCTGCCCGCCCATCATCCCGCCGGCCCGGGCCCGCCCGGGGTAACCAGGCCGGATTCGTAGGCCAGCACCACCGCCTGGGCGCGGTCGCGCAGGTCCAGCTTGGCCAGGATGCGGCCGATATGGGTTTTGGTCGTCTGCTCGGCGATGACCAGGGTGTCGCTGATCTCGGCGTTGGACAGGCCGCGGGCGATCAGCCGGAGCACCTCGGTCTCCCGCTGGGTGAGCGCGGTCAGCGAACGGGGCACCGGCGCGCCCGCCCGGGGCTGGCTGGCGAAGTCGGCGATCAGCCGCCGGGTCACCGACGGGGCGAGCAGCGCGTCGCCCGCCGCCACCACCCGGACCGCGTGCACCAGTTCGGCGGCGGTGGCGTCCTTGAGCAGGAAACCGCTGGCGCCCACCCGGAGCGCCTCGTACACGTAGTCGTCGAGGTCGAACGTGGTCAGCATGAGCACCCGCGGCCGGGCCGGGTGGCCCGGGGCCAGGATCTGCCGGGTGGCCTGCAGGCCGTCCAGGACCGGCATCCGGACGTCCATCAGCACCACGTCCGGGCTCAGCGACCGGGTCTGCTGGACCGCGTCGGCGCCGTCCGCGGCCTGGCCCACCACCACCAGGCCGGGCTGGGCGGTGAGCACCGCGGCGAAGCCCTCGCGGACCATGGCCTGGTCGTCGGCGATCAGGCAGCGCGTGGTGCCCGGGCCGGCGGCACCGGCGGCCGTCATGCCGTCCCGCCCAGCGGGAGCCGGGCCGACACCACGAAGCCGCCGCCGGGGGCCGGCCCGGCCGACAGCGAGCCGCCGAGCAGCGCCACCCGCTCCCGCATCCCGGTCAGCCCGTGCCCCGGCTTGAGCCCGTCCCCGGCCGGGCCGGTGCGCGCCGGGCCGGTGCCGGGCGCGGCCGGGCCGTTGGCCACCCGGAGCAGCACCGCGTGGCCGTCCTCGCCCACCGACACGCTGACCGCGGCGCCGGGCGCGTGCTGGCTGGCGTTGGACAGCGATTCCTGCACGATCCGGTACGCGCACACCGCCACCCCGGACGGCACCTGGCCCAGCGCGGGGGCGACGGCCAGCTCGACCGGTAGCCCAGCCCGCCGGGCCGCGTCGACCAGCGCGGGCAGGTCAGCCAGCTGGGGCTGCGGCGCCCGCGGCGCGGGCTCGTCCTGGCGCAGCACGCCGAGCAGC
>DATCUG010000246.1:0-3097 GCA_036567525.1 Streptosporangiaceae bacterium
CGGTTCCGGCCGGGCCCGGCCGGAACGGGGCTGCTGCGTGACGCGATCGAGCTGGCCGGGCAGCAGGGCAGCCGCGCGCTGGCCGCCCGGGCCGCCCGCGACCTAGCCGAACGCCGGGACAGCGGCGGAACGGAGCGCGAACGATCGCCGAACGGGGCGCTGCCTAGCCTGCTGGCCAAACCAGGCCGATCAGGCGGCCTGCCCGATGGCGGGGGAAGCCATGACCACGACAGCACAGCAGGCACTGTTCGACACGCTCCAGGAGGCGATGCGCGGGCCGGTGATCCAGCCGGATGACGCCGGCTATGACGAGGCCCGCGCCGTGTACAACGGAATGATCGACCGCCGGCCGGCCGCGATTGCCCGGTGCGCCGACGCCGCGGACGTGATGACCGCGGTCCGGTTCGCGGGTGCCAACCAGCAGACCGTCTCGGTACGTGGCGGCGGCCACAACGCAGCCGGCCTGGCCGTGGCGGACGACGCGCTGGTCATCGACCTGTCCACGATGCGCGGTGTGATCGTCGACCCGGCGGCCCGGACGGTGCGGGCCGAGGGCGGCTGTGTCTGGGGCGATGTGGACCATGCCACCGGCGGGTTCGGCCTGGCCACCCCGTCCGGCTTCCTGTCCACCACCGGGGTGGGCGGGCTGACCCTGGGCGGCGGCATCGGCTACCTGGCCCGCCGCTACGGCCTCACCGTGGACAACCTGCTGTCCGCCGACGTGGTGCTGGCCGACGGCTCGTTCGTCACCGCCAGCGAGGACTCCCACCCGGACCTGTTCTGGGCGCTGCGCGGCGGTGGCGGCAACTTCGGCGTGGTCACCTCGTTCCAGTTCCGCTGCCACGAAGTCGGCACCGTGGTCGCCGGACCGGTGTTCTACGACCTGGCCGATACGGCCGCGGTCATGCGCTGGTACCGCGAGATCCTGCCCAGCCTGCCGGAGGAACTCAGCGGCTGGATCGCCCTGCTCACCATCCCGCCCGCACCGCCGTTCCCGGAGGAGCTGTGGCTGCGCAAGGCGGTCGGCATCGTCTGGTGCTACACCGGGCCGGCCGAGCAGGCCGACGACGTGCTCGCCCCGGTCCGGTCGTTCGGCAGCCCGCTGCTGGACGCAATCCAGCCGATGCCGTTCCCGGTGCTGCAGAGCATCTTCGACGCGCTGTACCCGGCCGGGCTGCAGTGGTACTGGCGGGCCGACTTCTTCCGCGAGATCACCGACCAGGCCATCGCTGTGCACGAGGAGTTCGGCGCGGCGCTGCCCACCCCGCATTCGACCATGCATATGTACCCGATCGACGGCGCGGTGCACCGGGTCAGCCAGGACGCCACCGCGTTCGCCTACCGGGACGCGGGCTGGGCTGGGGTCATCGTCGGCGTGGACCCGGATCCGGCCAACGCGGGCAAGATCAGGGACTGGGCGGTCCGGTACTGGGAGGCGCTGCACCCGACCTCGGCGGGCGGGGCGTACGTGAACTTCATGATGGACGAGGGCACCGACCGGGTGCGCGCGTCCTACGGCCCGAACTACGACCGGCTGGCCCGGATCAAGGCACGCTACGACCCGGACAACTTCTTCCGGGTCAACCAGAACATACCGCCAGCCGGTTAGCCGGCCCGGCAGGCGGGCGGGGTGGGGACGCCCGCCTGCTGGCCGGCGCCGCGGGGGTCAGCCGCGGGAGGCCAGCCGGGTGCGCAGCCGCCACAGCGCACGGCCGGTGAGCAGCAACCGGGCCATCCGGGCCACCCGGCTCAGCCACGGCTGGCCAGCCGCCAGCGGTACGGCCTCGATCCAGGCGTGCCGCAGCCACAGCCGCCGGGCCAGCCAGACCAGGCCGGCCACCGCCACCACACCGGCGGCCAGGATGGCCAGCAGCACGCCCACCACCACGCCGAGCACGCCGCCATGCACCATGAACGCCGTGATCAGCAGGCCCAGCAGCAGCAGCGCCCCGCCGGTCATCAGGGCGAAACCCAGCATGACCCGGCGGCCGATCCGGGCCATCGCGGCCCGCATCTCCTCGATGTTGAGCGAGTAGCCGGCGCCCG
Organism: Streptosporangiaceae bacterium; assembly: GCA_036567525.1. Taxonomy (GTDB): domain Bacteria; phylum Actinomycetota; class Actinomycetes; order Streptosporangiales; family Streptosporangiaceae; genus RYN-230. The sequence goes on from DATCUG010000246.1 coordinate 2,047, forward strand.
CGAAGCCGCCACCTGAGTAGCTGCCCCACGGCGACCCCGGCGGGATCACCGTGCCCTCGTGTGGCAGGCCGTCGGTCACCATGGTCAGCTCGCCGGCCACCTGCGCGCGGTACACCGCGTCCAGCCGGTCCTGGAACTCGTCCAGGCTGAGCCGGCCCGCCGCATAGTGCTCACGCAGCCGGGCGGCTACCGCCTCGCGGTCCATGTCGCTGACCCGCGCGTCGTTCTGCATCACTCCGCGACCCTCCGTATCGGGCTGGGTGAAGCCCCCTGTTGCGAACAAGATATGTCGCGAACCACCCAACGGCAAATGCGCTCCCACCCCTGCCCCCGGGCCCGGCCACGCGCCCAGCACCTCGTGATCATGGGCTTGGTGGCGTTCTAGTCCTGCTCAGCCATGATCACGGTGGGGATCAAGCCGGGAGCACGGTGAACTGGCCGGATTCGTCGCGGGGCAGGGGGAGTGCCTGGCGGACCGCGCGGACTGGGAGCGGGCCGTAGATGTGCGGGAACGGGCCGGGTGAGCCGGGCACCTGCTCCCACTTGATCTCCGCGCCGATCCGGGCCGGGTCCAGCACCAGGAGCAGCAGGTCGTCCGGCTCGTCCCGGTAGTACGCGTTGGCCACAGGGAGGACCTGGCTGGCCGTGCTGGCGTGGATGTAGCCCTCGGCGGCCAGCGTGCGGCCCCGGGTGGACATCCGGTACTCGCCGTCCCGCTGGGCCTGCGCCCAGTCAGCCGCGGTGGCGATGTGGTACAGCGTGTCCATCTAGTTGAGGAAGTAGCTGCTGCCGCCGGTCTGCGGGTTCGTCACCTGGGCGGTCACCGACACGGCGCCGGCGTGCGCGAACGTCAGCGTCAGCGTGATGTCCTTACCGCCCGGCAGCCGGCCGGTCCCGGTGATGAGCAGGTGCAGGCCACCCGGGTTGAACCGGACGACGGAGTCGGCCGGGATGGGAACCGACGGCACCGTGTGCACTGAGCTGCTGCCGCCGCGCACCGGCGCGGCGAACGCGACCCGTCCGCCGGCGCTGGTCCGGGCGCTGATCAGCC
>DATCUG010000247.1:0-15270 GCA_036567525.1 Streptosporangiaceae bacterium
CCCGCCGGTGACCGGCGGCTGCCCGCCGTTCGGCCAGACCAGGCCGTCCGGCTCCACCGGAGCCCCCGGCCCAGCCAGGCCCCCGGCCTCAGCCGGCTGCGGCCAGCTGGACTGGCCCGGCTGCCGGATTGGCAATGGCGCCGGCTTCGGCCGGGCAGCGGGCCCAGCCGGCCCAGCCACCCCGGATGCCCCAGCCGGCCCAGCCACCCGGGCTGACCCAGCCGGCCCGATCGGCCCGGTGGCGGGCCCGGCCGTCGGCCCGGCGGCTGGCCCGGCCGAATGCCGGCCGTACGACAGGACCGGCTCGGCAGGCCACTGTTCCGCTAGCCCTGGCCCCGCATGCTGACCGCCGGTCTCTTCGGCCGGCGGTGGCGGGATCCAGGGCGGCTGCCGGACGACCACTAAAATCGTCGCGACGAGCAGCAGCGCCAGCGCTGCGATGAACCCCAGCCAGGCCTCGTCAGCCAGCCCACTCGTCACTGTCCCCACCTGGCCCGAACCGGCTCACCGGAAGCTGACTGCCCGGAGCGGCTGGGCGTCGCACCTGTCCCCATGGACGCCTCCTCTCAGGCCCCCACTACTAGACGCCGTCCGGACGCCGATGGTGCACAACTCCGGCGGCATAACTGCAACTACTTAAAAGGCTACGCGTCTAGTGCGCTGCGATCTGGCAACCTGGGAATTGATCAGCCGTACAGACCGGGCAAATATGCAACGCCGCCAACTTCGCTCTCAGCCGTTGACACCCGCCGCACCAATATTGCCGAACGCCAGTGCCCGCTAACTCGCCGCCACCAGGTCCAGCGCCGCCAGGTAGCCGAACGTCATGGCCGGGCCAATCGTCGCCCCCGCGCCGGCGTAGCTGTGCCCCATCACGGCCGCGCTGGTGTTGCCGGCCGCGTACAGACCGGGGATGACCGAGCCGTCGGCGCGCAGCACCCGGGCCCGGTCGTCGGTGCGCAGCCCGCCCTTGGTGCCCAGATCGCCTGGGACGATCTTGATGGCGTAGAACGGCGGCCGCCGGAGCGGGGCCAGGCACGGGTTGGGCCGCTGCCGCGGGTCGCTGTAGTACCGGTCGTACGCGGAGTCGCCGCGGCCGAAGTCCGTGTCCCGGCCGGTCTCGGCGAACTCGTTGAACTTGGCCACGGTCGTGGCCAGTGCCTCGCCGTCGATGCCGATCTGGCCGGCCAGCCCGGGCAGGTCCGGGGCGCGGAACACCGCGCCCGCCGCGTACCACCGGCGGGGCAGTTTGCGGCGCGGCGGCAGCCCGGCGAACACGTACCGGTCCCGGTACCGCTGGTCGGTGATCAGCCAGGACGGGATGTGCGGCACTTCGGCTGAGTGCCCGGCGTACATCGCGTGCACCGCGTCCACGTACGGGGACGACTCGTTCACGAACCGCTGGCCCGCCCCGTTGACCAGGAGGCAGCCCGGCAGGCCGCGTTCGGCCAGGCAGAAGTATGGGCCGCGGGACAGCGGGATGGCTGGGCCCCACCAGGCGTCGTCCATCAGGTCGAGCGCGGCCCCGGCCGCCTCGCCCGCGACGATCGCGTCACCGGTGTTGCCGGCCGTGCCGGTCGTCCAGTCGGTGCCGATCGGCGGCTGCTGGTAGCGCTCGCGCATCGGCCCGTTGTGCTCGAAGCCGCCCGCGGCCAGCAGCACACCGCGCCGGGCCCGGATCAGCCTGGCCTGGCCGTCCCGGGTCACCTCGACCCCGGTGACCCGGCCGTCCTCGATGTGCAGGCCGGTCATCGGGGTGTTCAGCCAGACCGGCACGGCCAGGTCGCGCAGCCCGGCCCGCAGGCCCGCGGCCAGCGCCTGGCCCATGGTCAGCATGCGCTGATGCAGCACCCGGTAGCGGGCCAGCCGGGCGGCTACCTTGACCGAGGCCAGCATGGCCCGCGGGTGCCGCGGGCCCAGGCTCAGCCAGCGGTATTCCGCCTGGGTGATCGTCACCCCGTCCGGGGCGGGCAGGTAGGCCGGGTTGAGCTGGGCCAGGTCCGCGCCGAGCACCCGGCCGTCCAGCGGGATGGGTTCCACGCTGCGGCCCTGGGCCAGGCCGCCGGGCGCCTCCGGGTAGTAGTCCGCGTAACCCGGCACCCAGGCGAAGTCGACTGGGGTCAGCGACCGGACCAGCTCCAGCATGGCCGGCCCGTGGTCGAGCAGCGCCTGCTGCCGCGCCTGGTCCACCCCGTCCCCGGCCACGTAGGCCAGGTAGGCGCGGGCCTGCTCCGGTGAGTCGGCCACCCCGGCCCGGTCCAGCACCGCGTTCATCGGTGCCCAGATGCCGCCACCGGACCGGGCGGTGGAGCCGCCGAACCGGTCGGTCTTCTCCACCACCAGCGCGCTCAGCCCGTGGTGCGCGGCGGTCAGCGCGGCCGTCATGCCGGCCGCGCCGCTGCCCACCACGACCACGTCGAACTCGGCCTCGTCCATGGCACCTCCGGACCTCAATACTAGAACACGTTCCAGTTTTGACCGAGAGTGGCTACCTTGCCCATCGTGATCAACCGTTTGGTGTCGCCATAGCTACAGCGATCGGTTGATCACCGTGAAAAATGATCATGAAGTCCGGTGGGTGCGGACGTGCGGGGGCGGCGCGCGGGGGTCAGTAGGTGATGCTTACTGATTCGGTTAGGGGGACGGCCTGGCAGGCCAGGATGTAGCCGTCGGCCAGGTCCTCCGGTTCCAGCACCTCGTTCTGCACCATGTCCACTTCGCCGCCGGTGAGCTGGCAGGCGCACGCGCCGCAGATGCCCTGGCGGCAGGAGTACGGCGCGTCCAGGCCCGCCTCGATCAGCACGTCCAGCATCCGGCTGCCCGGCGGCCAGGCCAGTACCTTCTTCTCCCCGTCCAGGGTGACTTCCAGCGTGGCGGCCAGCCCGCCGGCCGGCTCCGGCGACTCCTCGAACGGGTTCTCGGCCAGCGACAGGAACCGCTCGGTGTGCACCCGGCGCGGCGGCACGCCGAGCTGGCTGAGCGCGTCCCGGACGATGGCCAGGTACGGGTCCGGGCCGCAGATGAACGTCTCGTACCCGGCGTACGGCCGGGCCAGCGCGGCCAGCGCGGCCGCGGTCGGCGGGCCCTGCACCGAGTCCAGCCAGTGCGTCACGGCCAGCCGGTCACCGGCCGCCGCGGCCAGCCGGCGCAGCTCGGCATCGAAGATGACCGACCGCTCGTCCCGGTTGGCGTAGCTGAGCACGACCCGGCCGCGGCCAGCGGTCAGCACCGACTTGAGGATGGAGATCACCGGGGTGATCCCGCTGCCCGCCGCGAACAGCAGGAAGTCGCCATCCAGTGCGGCCGGGCAGAACGTCCCGGCCGGCGGCAGCGTGTCCAGCATGCTCCCGGCGGCCAGGTTGTCGGCCAGCCAGTTGGACGCGTACCCGCCGTCGGTCCGCTTCACGGTGATGGTCGGCCGGTCACCGGTGTGCGGCGAGCTGGACAGCGAGTAGCACCGGGCCACCGAGCCGTCCCGGTCGCTGGGCACCCGCACGGTCAGGAACTGCCCGGGCCGGTAGCCGAACGCCCCGGCCAGGTCCGGCGGCACGTCCAGCACCACCGAGCACGCGCCACCCGCCTCCGTGATCACCTCAGCGACCCGCAGCCGGTGAAACTCCCGCGGCGGCGTCACTCTGCTGCCCCCGCTCGCCTCCGGGGCGCTCTAAGGCGCCTCCTTCCCTCGTCGCTTGTTCGCTCGTTCCTCGCTCCGCGCTCCTCAGTCCAGTCGGCGCCGCGCCCCTTTGGCCCGCTCACCGGTTAACGGCCTCAGGCGCAGTCACCCCGGGCGCGGCGGCCTTAGGCGTACCGACCTCAGGCGCAGGCACGGGCGAGACCACCGGCAGGCGGCCGTCCCGGGCCGCCGCGTCGATGCTGGCCCGCAGGCTGGCGCAGCCGCCGATGAGCGCGGTCTGCTCGCCCCGGGCCACCCGGCCGGCGAACTCCGCGCAGGTGCGCACCGCGTCCGCGGTCCACTGCACGCTGGTCTGCTGCGGGCTGAACTTGGCCGCCAGCACGACCGCGGCGCAGCGCGCGCAGCAGACCTCGCGGGTCACCGGCCGCCGCTCATCGGTCGGCCGTCCGTCCGCCCCCGGGTCACCAGGCGGCATGGTCAGCCGGCCTCGGCGGGCTGCCCGGCGGCCAGGTTCTGTGCCACCTCGGCTTCCCACGCGGCGACCGCGCGGGTGGTGTCCACCTCGAACTCGTACCGCGCGGTCATGTCCGGCTGCACGTCCGCCACGTCTACATAGAACTGCTCGTACCAGCGGCGCAACTGGTAGACCGGGCCGTCCTCGGCGCATAGCAGCGGGTTGTCCACCCGGCTCTTGTGCAGCCACACGTCCACGTCCTGCTGGAAGCCCAGCCCGACGAACTTGGCGAACTTGGCCGCCACCTTGCTGGCGTGCTCGTCGGACAGGCCCGGCGGCCGCTTCACGATCACGCCCCACTGCAGCTTGAACGAGTTCGGGGTGACCGGGTAGTGGCAGTTGATGAGCACGCTCTCCATGGTCATCCCGTGGTAGTCGTGCTCCAGGTAGTTGATCATGTAGGACGGCCCGTAGTACGACGCCTCGGAGCGCAGCGTGGTGTCCACCCCGGACGCGTAGTTCGACCCATCCGAGATATCCGGCCGGGACCGGGTGCGCAGGTACTGGGTGGCGATATGCCCCTCGAACACGTTCTTGAAGTAGGTCGGGAACGCGAAGTGGATGTAGAAGAAGTGCGCCATGTCCACCACGTTGTCGATGACCTCGCGGCAGTTGGCCCCCTCGACCAGGATCGTGTCCCAGGTCCAGGCGCTCCACTCGGGCGAGCCGACGCCCTCGATGACCGGGATCGTCACGTCCTCCGGCGGCGCGCTCCCCTGCGGGTCATTCCAGACGAACAGGTGCCCGTTGCGCTCCAGCGTGGTCCACGACCGGGTGCGCGCCGCGGGCGGCACCCGCCGCGCGTACGGGATCCGCGCGCACCGGCCGTCCGCGCCCCAGTTCCAGCCGTGGAACGGGCACACCACCACGTCGCCGTTGATCTCGCCGCGGCTCAGGTCACCGCCCATGTGCCGGCAGTACGCATCCAGCACGTGCAGCGCACCGGCCGAGTCCGCGAACACCACCAATTTTGTGCCGAACGCCAGCACCGCGTGCGGGCCGCCGGTCCGGAAACTGCCGGCCAGTCCCAGGCAATGCCAGCCGCGGGCGAACCGGGCTGGTGGTGTGCCCGGAACGATGGTCCGGATGCCGTCCCCGTCGTTCATCAGCACTCCTCCACGCTTGCTGCCTTACTAATAGACTAGAACATGTTCTAGTCTGGTGGCGATGGGTGGGCCAGCGCGCAGGGCGATCGGAGGATGGTCCGGTGAGGGATAACGACGGGCAGGCGGTCATCGCCGGGGTCGCTGACCTGCTGCCGGTGCTGCGGGACCGGGCCCAGGAGGCCGAGGACAACCGGGTCGTGCCGGCCGAGTCCATCAAGGCGCTGGCCGAGACCGGGTTCTTCAGGCTGCTCCAGCCGTCCCGGTTCGGCGGCTACGAGGCCGACCCGGTCACGTTCCTGACCGCGGTCCGGATGATCGCCAGCGCGTGCGGCTCGACCGGCTGGGTGTCCTCGGTGCTCGGGGTGCACCCGTGGCAGCTCGCGCTGTTCCCGGACCAGGCCCAGCAGGACGTGTGGGGTGACGACCCGAACACCCGGATCTCCTCGTCCTACGCGCCGACCGGCAAACCGCAGGTCACCGACGGCGGGCACCGGCTGTCCGGCCGGTGGAGCTTCTCGTCCGGCTGCGACCACGCCAGCTGGGTGCTGCTCGGCGGCATCGTGCCGGACAGCGACGGCAACCCGGCCGACTTCCGCACGTTCCTGCTGCCGGCCAGCGACTACACCATCGACGACGTGTGGGACACGGTCGGGCTGCGCGGCACCGGCAGCAACGACATCGTGGTGGACGACGTGTTCGTGCCGGAGCACCGCTCGCTGTCCTTCACCGACGTGTTCAAGTGCGTCTGCCCCGGCCAGGACGTCAACCCGGCGCCGCTGTACCGGCTGCCCTACGGCTCGCTGTTCTCCTACTCGATCACCACCCCGATCATCGGCATGGGCATGGGCGCCTACGCCGCGCACGTGGCCTACCAGCAGGACCGGGTGCGCGCCTCCTACGTCGGGCAGAAGGCGGCCGAGGACCCGCACTCGCAGGTCCGGGTGGCCGAGGCGGCGGCCGAACTGGACGCCGCCTGGCTGGCCCTGGAGCGGAACATGGCCGAGCTGATGGACTGCGCCCGGGCCGGGGAGAAGATCCCGCTGCCGCTTCGGCTGCGGGTCCGCCGCGACCAGGTGCTCGGCACCGGCCGGGCGATCAGCGCGGTGGACCTGCTGTTCGAGAACTCCGGCGGCCGGGCGCTCAAGCTGGGCACGCCGATCCAGCGGTTCTGGCGGGACGCGCACGCCGGCCGGGTGCACGCGATCAACGACCCGGAACGCGCGCTGTCCATGTACGGCCGCGGCGAGTTCGGCCTGCGCATCCAGCCGGACGGCATGGTGTGAGGACAGCCGCATGACCGAGCCCGCTGGCAGCAGCCGGTTCGCCGACGCGGCCGGGATGCGGCTGCATTACCACGAGGCGGGCCCGGCGCGTCCGGCTGGAGCAACTTCGGCCGCAACCTGCCGGTGCTGGCCGGCCGGTTCCGCACCCTGGTGGTCGACCAGCCGGGGTTCGGCCAGTCGGACCGGCCGCCGGTGACCGGCAACTACTTCACGTTCGCCGCGGACGCGCTGGCCGGCCTGCTGAAGACGCTCGGCATCGACCGGGTGCACCTGATCGGCAACTCGCTGGGCGGCGGCACCGCGGTGCGGTTCGCGCTGAACTACCCGGACCGGGCCGGCCGGCTGGTGCTGATGGCCCCGGGCGGGCTGGGCCTGAACGTGTTCTCACCCGACCCGACCGAGGGCGTCCGCCGGCTGGCCCGGTTCGCCGCGCCGCCCGGGCCGACCCGGGACAAGATGGCGTCCTTCCTCCGCACGCTGGTGCACGACCAGCGGCTGGTCACCGACGAGCTGATCGACGAGCGGTTCGCCGCGGCCAGCGACCCGGCCGCGCTGGCCGCGATGGCGTCGCTGGGCGCCTCGTTCTTCGACCCGGCCACCGCCGAGGACGGGATGCTCTGGCGCGACGCGCACCGGCTGCGCCACCACGTCCTGCTGATCTGGGGCCGCGAGGACCGGGTCAATCCGCTGGACGGCGCGCTGGTCGCGTTGCAGGTGATCCGCCGGGCCCAGCTGCACGTGTTCGGCGGCTGCGGGCACTGGGCCCAGCTAGAGAAGTTCGACGAGTTCAACCGGCTGGCGATCAGCTTCCTGGAAGGGGACACGCCATGACGCCGATCCAGTCCCTCGGCTACCTCCGCATCGAGGCGACCGACATCGAGGCGTGGCGCGCGTTCGGCACAAAAATGCTCGGGCTGGTCGAGGGCCGCGGGCCGGAAGAGCAGGCGCTGTACCTGCGGATGGATGAATTCCCGGCCCGGCTGATCATCGTGCCGGGAGAGCAGGACCGGCTGCTGGCCGCGGGCTGGGAGGTGCCGGACGAAGGCGCGCTACGCGAGCTGGGCGCCACGCTGGACGCGGCCGGCGTCGCCGTCAAGGCGGGCACCGCCGCCGAGCTGGCCGAGCGCCGGGTCGGCGCGCTGCTCCGCTTCGAGGACCCGGCGGGCAACCCGCTGGAGGCGTTCAGCGGCGCGGCGCTGGAGGCGCGGCCCGCGGTCAGCCCGTACGGGAACCGGTTCGTCACCGGCGGGATGGGCCTGGGCCACGTGGTGCTGCCCGCCCCGGACGAGGAGCCGGCCCTGCGCTTCTACACCGACGTGCTCGGCTTCCGGCTGCGCGACTCGATGCGGATGGCCCCCGAGCTGTTCGGCCGGCCGGCCGGCGGGCCGCCGCTGTGGATGCGCTTCCTGGGCTGCAACCCGCGGCACCACTCGCTCGCGCTGGCCCCGTTCGCCGCCGAATCCGGGATCGTGCACCTGATGGTCGAGGTGGCCACGCTGGACGACGTGGGCCGGGCCATGGACCGGTGCGCCCGGCGCGGCGCGCCACCGTCGGCCAGCCTGGGCCGGCACGCCAACGACCTGATGGTCTCGTTCTACGCGCGCACCCCAGGAGGGTTCGACATCGAATACGGCACCGACGGCCTGGTGGTGGACGATGCCACCTGGGTCAGCCGGGAGACCACCGCGATCAGCTTGTGGGGGCACAGCTGGGCGGCCCCGGGCGCATGACGGTCTGGCCCGGCCTCACCCCAGTGAGCCACGACCCGGACCCGGCCCGGTTCCGGCAGGTGCTCGGGCACTTCTGCACCGGGGTGACCGTGATCACCACGGCTGACCAGGCCGGCCCGGCCGGCTTCGCCTGCCAGTCGTTCGCCGCGCTGTCGCTGGACCCGCCGCTGGTGCTGTTCTGCCCGGCCCGCACGTCGGCGACCTGGCCCCGGATCCAGCAGGCCGGCCATTTCTGCGCCAACGTGCTGCACAGCGGGCAGCGGGAGCTGGCCCGGGTGTTCGGCACCAGCGGCGTGGACAAGTTCGCCGGGCTGCGCTGGTCGCCGTGCTCGTCCGGCGCGCCGGTGCTGGACGGCGTGCTCACCTGGGCGGGCTGCGCGGTGGAGGCGGTGCACGAAGCCGGGGACCACTGGGTGGTGCTGGGCCGGGTGGTCGAGCTGGGCGAGTGCGTGGCCGGCCAGCCGCTGCTGTTCTACCGCGGCCGGTTCGCCAGCACCACGGCCCGCGCCGCGGACGACCCGCCGGAACTGGTCGACACGCTGCTGGCCTGGCCGCGGCACAACGACTGGATGTGACTCAGGCTGGTTGGCCAGTTCTGCTCAGTAGGCTGCTCGGCATGCTCGATGACTACCAGCCCGATGGTGCGGCCGAGGCGGCTGACGTAGCGCGGACCCGCGCGCTGACCGAGGCTGAGCCCAACCCGTGGCTGCGCACGCTGCCGCTGCACGTGACCGCGTCCGCGCTGATCGTGCACCCGGACAGCGGCCGGGTACTGCTCCGCTGGCACCGCCGCCAGCAGGCCTGGCTGCAGGTGGGCGGGCACGGTGACCCAGGTGAGACCGACCCGCTCGGCATCGCGTTGCGCGAGGCCGAGGAGGAGACCGGCCTGACCGACCTGGAGCCCTGGCCGGACGCGCGGATCAGGCACGTCGCGGTGGTCGCTGTCCCGGCCGGCCGGGGCGAGCCCGCGCACGAGCACGCGGACGTGCGGTTCCTGCTGGCCACCCGGACCCCGGACGCGGTGGTGCCGGAGGGGCCGGACGCGCCGCTGCGCTGGCTGTCGGTGGCCGACGCCGAAGCGCTGACCACCGAGGCCAACCTGCTCGAGACGCTGGCCCGGGCCAGGCAGTCGCTGGCCGGGCACGGCTGAGCCACGCACGGCTGAGCCACGCACGCACCCGGCGCGGCGCACATCTTCCCGCGAGTCAGCCGGCCGCCGGCCGGGGCGCCAGGCCGCGTACCGCGGCGTCGGCCAGTCGCGCGCCCAGCCCGGTGGGGAGCGTGACCGGCTCGCCCGGCGTGGCGAACAGCACCCGGGGCAGCACCTGGCCGTGGATCGCGCCGACGATCAGCGTGCTGGCCGCTTCGACGTCGGCCGCCGGGTCGATCCGGCCCAGCCGCTGCTCGCCGCGCAGGTACGTGGTGAGCATGTCGGGCAGCCCGGCCGGCCCGGACTCATCCGAACTGGGCTCGCCCGGGCTGGGCTCATCCGAACTGGGCCCGGCCGGGCTGGGCCCGGCCGGCTCAGCGTCCGGGGTGCCGAACGCGGCGCCCCCGCCGACCATGGCGTGGAACCGGCTCAGCACCTTGGGCTGGGCCAGCAGCCCGGCGAACGCGGGCACCACCCGGATCAGCACGCCCAGCCCCCGGTCGACGAACTCAGCCAGGTTCTCCGCCACCGTGCCGGTGCCCGGCTCCGCGATCAGCCGCGGCGCCTCGGTCATCACCCGGCCCACGTGCGCCAGCAGGGCCTGTGCCAGCAGGTCTTCCTTGTCCTCGAAGTAGTTGTACAGCGCGCCGTCGGCCACCTGGGCTTCCCGGGCGATGTCCCGGACGGCCAGCCCGGCACTGCCGCGCTGGTCGATCAGCCGCGCGGCCGTGGTGATCAGGTGTTCGCGGAGGTTCTCCCCGTCGCGGTCGCGGAGCACGGCCGGTTTCCTAGGTGACATCGCGGTTGAGTGTAGTGAGCACCGCGGCCACCGCGAAGGCAGCGGCGTAGCCGAGCAGCACCAGGCCGCCGCCCCACTGCGGCAGCAGCCGGGCCGCCGATGCGGTCAGCGCGGCCCGGTCCAGCGACTCGCTGGCATAGAACGGCAGCCAGCGGGCCAGCCCGGAGCCGAGCAGCTGCCCGGCGATGCCCTCGACCAGGGCGATCCAGGCCAGCGCGGCGGCCACCGCCGCGACCAGGTTGCGGATCAGCGCCCCGACGCCCACGCCGATCAGCGCGAACGCGATGCTGACGGCCACGCCCCCGCCGAGGGTCCGCCAGGTCCCGGCGCCGGACAGCTGGAAGCTGCCGCCCCTGGCTGCCCACCACGCGGCCGTGGCCGCCACCGCGACCAGCGACGACACCACCCCGGCCAGCCCGCCGATCAGCCCGTACAGGGCGAGTTTGGCCACCACCACCGCGCGCCGCGCGGGGAAGCTGAGGAACGTGTCGGTGATGGTGCCGTGCCGGTACTCGCCCGCCACGGCCAGGATGCCGAACATGAGCGTGAACACGGCGGCCAGCCCGACGTGCGCCAGCGCGGTGTCCTGAGTGGCCGGGTCGTGCACGTTCCCGCCCGACTGGACCAGCCCGGTGACGCCGGCCAGCACGACCAGCGGCCCGGCCGCGAGCAGCAGCCACGGCCCGCGCACCGTGCTCAGCTTGCGGAACTCACTACGCATCGTGGCTGGCATAGCTGGCCTCCCCGGTCAAGTTGAGGAATGCCGACTCCAGTGCCTGGTTGCTGTCGCCGATCTCCCGCAGCGGCCCGGCGAACCGCAGCTGCCCGGCACTGACGATGACCACGTGATCGGCCGTCTGGGCCACCTCGCCGAGCAGGTGGCTGGCCACCAGCACGGTGCGGCCCGCGCCCGCCAGGTCGCGGAGCAGGCCGCGCAGCCAGGCGTGCCCGGCCGGGTCGAGGCCGTTGGCCGGCTCGTCCAGCAGCAGCACCGCCGGGTCGCCGAGCAGTGCCGCGGCGATGCCCAGCCGCTGCCGCATGCCCAGCGAGAACTCGCGGACCCGGCGCCCGGCCGCGTCGGCCAGGCCGACCTGGCCGAGCACCTCGTCCACCCGGCGGCCGGGCAGGCCGCCCGCCGCGGCCAGCACCCGCACATGGTCACAGGCGCGGCGGCCCGGATGGAAGCTGGTCGCTTCCAGCAGCGCGCCCACCTGGCGCCGCGGCTGGGCCAGCCGCTGATAGCTGACCCCCCCGATCAGCGCCTGCCCCGCGGTCGGCCGGACCAGGCCGAGCAGCATCCGCAGCGTGGTCGTCTTGCCTGACCCGTTCGGCCCGAGGAAGGCGGTGACCTTCCCGGCCGGGGCGGTGAACGACATGTCCCGGACGGCGGTGATCCGGCCGAACTCCTTGCTCAGCCCGCGCACCTCAACCTGTGTCATCGCACTCCCTTCATGAACATAGCTTCATGAACATTAGTTCATGAAGAAGTGTTCATACTAGCGTTCCCTGCGGCTGCGGTCGCGGGTCAGTCCGGATTCAGTGACCTTCTTTGCCGGTGCAGGCGGCGGGGGTAGCGTGGCGTAGGGAGCGGCCCGGTGGGTGTTGCGCCGCCCCTGGGCGGCTGCGAAAGACCCGTCGGCGCACTGAGCGAAAGGGGGCTCCGCCGGTGGCCACGGTGCGGATGGGCGATATCGGTGAGGAGATCACCGAGATCGAGTTGGAGCCGTTGCCCGAGGAGATGCCCGCCGAGCAGCCCGTTCCGCCAGCACCGGAGCCGGTCCCGGGATGACTGGCCCGGCTGGGCAGGGCATCCCGGGCTTCAGCGGCCGGGGCCTGCCGCTGGCCGCCGGTTCGGTGACCGGCGTGCGGCTATGGCATGTGGATATGACCGCCGCCGAGGCGGTGCTGAATGGCACTGATAGGCCGGTGCAGGGCTTGCTCAGCGGTGTCTTCGGCGGCGTCTGGGGGCGTGGCGAGAATGCGGCCGTGTGCGGCGGCAGCCAGGGGTCCCCGCCGTGTCCCGGTGATCTGGTGCCCACGGCTGGCTGCGGGTGCGGGTTCTGGGCGTACTGGGCTCTGCGGTACGCCTGGCGCTGCGACTACTACTGGCGGGGCGAGGTGATCGGGGTCATCCAGGGCTACGGGCGGACCAGGATCGGCACCCGGGGATGCCGGTGCGGCAAGGCCCGCATCCTGGGCTTGCATGTGCGCCCGGCCGATCCCGCTGGCCAGCCGCCGCGGCTGCGCCACGACCAGGTGGCCGAGGTTCTCCGCAGCTACTACGGGGTGCCGTGCTATCCGTCGCTGGCCGACATGCTGGCCGCGCACCCGCTAACCGCGGACTACCTCCCGCGGCGGCATCGCCACCTGGCCGTCTCGTCCGCTCTGGGGCCTACCACGCCAGCCCTGCCCACGCCCGGCGCCTGGCTGCGGTCGATAGGCCTGCTGAGACGGCAGTCTCAGGCCCTGACCGCACCGCCGGCCCGCCCAGATTGGCCAGCCGGGCCTGGCTAGCGTGCGGTGCTGGCCGGGTAGTGGCCGCGCTGGCGGGCTACCCGGCCCAGCAGATCGTTGGCCCGGGCGGTGTCGGTGCCGATGGACCGGCGCTCGGTGGAGGTTAACCGGCAGACCAGCTGCCAGTCGTTGCGCTCGGGGCGGCCGTCCACGTGGCTCAGCCGGTACCAGACGGTGCCGTCCGCGCGCAGCACCCAGGTCCAGGACAGCTGCCCTAGGTCGCTGGTGTAGCTGGTCTCGATGTGGCCGATCTCGCGCGCGCTGATGCGAGGCATGTGACATCCCCTTTGTGGGCTGACCCGATCCGATCCGGCCCCCGGTTCCGATTGGTCACACGCTGTCGCACCATGACAACATATAAGAAAGCCAGCCCAGGCAGCGCTGTGTATCACAACTTTAAATCTCACAAAGTGAGAAGTCCCTGGCTGCTGGGTGTGCCTGCCCGGCCCGGCCAGCCCGCGTGGCCAGAGCGGCGATACTGGGTTGATGAGGGCACAAGACGCGGCTGATGCGGTGCGGCGCCGGATCGGGGCGTCGATCTTCGAACGGGTGGCGGGCGCCGAGGGACCGCAACGCCGGACGGTGATTCACCAGCCCGGCGGCGAGCGGTGGTTCAGCCCGGACCGGCCGATCCGTCAGGTGCACGGCGACTCGGCCATGTTCATCGGCGGCATCCGGGCGCTGCTGCTGCAATCGCTGCACCCGCTGGCCATGGCCGCGGTGGCCGCGCACTCCGGCTACCAGGGTGATCCGTGGGGCCGGCTGCAGCGGACCAGCTACTTCCTGGCCGTGACCACGTTCGGCCGGGCCAGCGACGCCCAGGAAACCGTCAACCGGGTCAAGAAGATCCACCGCCGGGTGGCCGGCATCGCGCCGGACGGCCGCCGGTACGCGGCGTCCGACCCGCACTTGCTCACCTGGGTGCACATCGCCGAGGCGGACAGTTTCCTGCGCGCGCACAGCCGGTTCGGCGCGCACCCGCTCGACCAGGCCGGCCGGGATGGTTACGTGGCCGACATGGCCCGGATCGCGGTCGAGCTGGGCGTGCCAGACCCGCCGCGGACCGAGGCCGAGCTGGCCGGCCGGATCCGGCAGTACCGGCCCGAGCTGCGCGGCACCGCGCAGTCCCGGGCCGCGGCCCGGTTCCTGCTGCTCAACCCGCCGCTCCCGGTCATCGCCCGGGCCCCGTACGGGCTGCTGGCCGCGGCCGCCACCTCGCTGCTGCCCGGCTGGGCCCGGCGCCCGCTGTACCTGCCCAAGCTGCCGCTGACCGAGGCCGCGCTGGTCCGCCCGGCCGGGCACGCGGTCATCCACGGCATCCGGTGGGCCACGAGCTGAACCTGTCAGTCCAGCAGCGCGGCCGCGATCCGGGCCACGTGCTCGGCGGGCCGGCCGAACAGCTGGGCCGTGGCGTGCGCCCGCTTGAGGTAGCGGTGCGCGGCGTGTTCCCAGGTCACCCCGATCGCGCCGTGCAGCTGGATCATCTCGCCGGCCACAGCGGTCAGCGCCTGCGCACAGTAGGCGTGCGCCGCCGCGGCCCGCAGCTCCCGGTCCGCCCCGTCCGCGGCGGCCGCCGCGTACGACAGCGACCGGGCCGACTCGACCAGCACGTGCAGGTCGGCCATCCGGTGCTGCAAGGCCTGGAAGCTGCCGATGGGCCGGCCGAACTGCACCCGGGTCAGCGTGTACCCGACCGTCTCGGCCAGCGCCTGCTGCGCCGCGCCCACCTGCTCCGCGCTCAGCGCGATGCAGGCCAGATCACGGGCGCGGGCCAGGGCCGGCCGGCCAGCCCCCGTCCCGATCCGCTGCCCAGCCACCCCCTTTAGCTGAACGCTAGCCACCCGCAGACTCGGGTCCAGGCCGACCCCGGCCGTCCGGGCCACCCCCGGCTGGCCCGGGTCTACCTCGAACAGCGCGACGCCATCCGGGGCCCGGGCGGCGGCCAGCAGCACGTCGGCGGAGTCGCCGTACAGCACGTAATGCGCGTCGCCGTCCAGCCGCCAGCCGCCGCCGGCCGCCGTTGCGGTGCAGGCGGCCCCGGCCGGGTCCCAGTGCCCGGCCGGGCCGGCCCAGGCCACCGCGGCCAGCACGGAGCCGTCCGCAATGCCGGGCAGCAGCCGCCGGCAGGCGGCGTCGTCCCCGGTGGCCAGCAGCAGCTGCCCGGCCAGCACGGCCGAGCCGAGCAGCGGGGTGGCGGTGAGGTTGCGGCCGAGTTCTTCGGCCACGATGTGCGTCTCCACCGGCCCGGCGCCCGCCCCGCCGTAACACTCGGGCAGGGCCAGCCCGGCCACCCCGATCTCCTGGCACAACCGCCGCCACAGCACCGGGTCGTAGCCCGGCCCGCCGTCGCTGGCCGCGGCCGGATGCCGGGCCAGCAGCCCGCGTACCGCGTCGCGCAGCGCGCGCTGCTCGGCGGTCTGGTCGATCCCCGCGCCGGGTTCCATTACTGGTCCCCGCCCGTCACCGCACTCAGTACCACGGCCCGGTGTTCGGCCTGGCTGCCCCAGGCCGGGACCAGTGCGCGCACCTTGGCCAGCCAC
>DATCUG010000248.1:0-2287 GCA_036567525.1 Streptosporangiaceae bacterium
TGGCCCGCCCGCTGTCCAGCCGCTGGAACGGCTGGAACAGCCGGTCCACCTCGGCGGGCGGGATCACCGGGCCGGTGTTGCGCACCGAGATCGTGGCCTGCCCGGCGGCCTGCCCGGTGGCCTGGCTGGTGCGGATCTCCACCTGGCCGCCCGCGACGTTGTGCCGGATCGCGTTGTCCACCAGGTTGCTGACCAGGCTTTCGGCCAGGCTCGGATCGCCCGTCGTGGCGGCCGGGTCCAGCGCGACGGTCAGCTGGATCTGGCGGCGTTCCGCGTCGGCCGCGCGGTTCTGGAGCACCGGCCCGGCCACCGCGGCGAGATCGAACGGGACCGGTTCTTCGATGCCGCGCTCGCTGCTGGCCAGGGTGAGCAGCGCGTCGATCAGCTGTTCCTGCTGCTGGCCCAGGGCGATGGCCTGCCCGCAGGCCGCGCGCAGCTCGGCCGCCGGGGCGTCCGGGTCGGCCAGCGCCACCTGCAGCAGCGCCCGCTCCGCGGTGAGCGGGGTGCGCAGTTCGTGGCTCGCGTTGGCGACGAAGTGCCGCTGCGAGTCGAACGCCGCTTCCAGCCGGGCGAACAGGTCGTTGAGCGTCTCCCCCAGCTCGGCGAACTCGTCGTCGCGGCGGCCCAGGCTGAGCCGCCGGCTCAGGTTGCTGGCCGAGATGTCCCGGGCGGTGGCGATGATGGTGCGCAGCGGGCGGAGCAGGCGGCCCGCCAGCAGCCAGCCGAACCCGACCGACAGCACGGCCATCACCAGCAGGCCGAGCAGCGAGCTGAAGATCAGGGAGCGGACGTCGGTGTCGTGCTGGGTGACCGCGGTGACGCCGCCCGCGGCGCCCGCGTGGCTGATGTGGGCCACGCTCTTGATGCTGAGCAGCGGGATGAGCAGCACCGCGGTGCCGGACGCGAAGAACAGCGCCGCGTAGAACAGGGCGAGCCGCCTGCGCAGCGCGCTCCGGTAGGCCGGACCCGGCATCAGTCTCCTCCGATCCGGTACCCGCCCTCGCGGACGGTGTGGATGACCGGCGGGTCGCCGAGCTTGGCCCGCAGCCGGCGGATGGTCGTCTTGACCGTGGTGGTGAACGGGTCGGCCGCCTCGTCCCAGGCCCGTTCCAGCAGTTCCTCGGCGGATACCACCCGGCCGGCCGAGGCCAGCAGGCACTCCAGCACGGCGAACTCCTTCGGGCTCAGCTCGAGCCGCCGCCCGGCCCGGAACGCGGCGTGGCGGCTGGGGTCGAGGGCCAGCTCGCCGCATTCCAGCACCGGCGGCAGCGCCGCGGCCGAGCGGCGGCCCAGGGCCCGGACCCGGGCCACCAGTTCGGCGAAGTCGAACGGCTTGGGCAGGTAGTCATCCGCGCCCAGGCCGAGGCCGTCCACCCGCTCCCGGACGGTGCTGGCCGCGGTCAGCATCAGCACCCGGCTGCCCGGCTGGCCGGCCACGATCTGCCGGCACACCTCGTCGCCGTGCACCCCGGGCAGGTCCCGGTCCAGCACCACCACGTCGTACCGGGTCACGGCCAGGTGCTCCAGCGCGCCAGCGCCGTCCAGCACCACGTCGACGGCCAGCCCTTCGCGGCGCAGCCCGGTGCCGATCGCCGTGGCCAGGATCTCGTGATCCTCGACAACCAGAACCCTCACTCTTTCTCCTTGCACCTCCGGCGCCCCGCCCACCTCCCCATCCCTCTTCACTGCCGAGCTTCCCTCGTCGCTCGGTCGCTCGTTCCTCGCTCCCTCCCCACCCACCTCCCCATTCCCTCTTCACTGTCCAGTCGGCGGCGCGCGCCTTTGGTGCGAGCATGCCAGGTCACAGGTGACAAACCGGTGTCAGCGGCTGGCACCGGGCTGTCACCGGGGCCGGCGTAGAACCTGCTCCATGACTGAGGCAACCATTGAAGTGGCCGGGCTGCGCAAGCGGTACGGGCCGGTGCAGGCCCTGGACGGGATGTCCTTCACCGTCCAGCCCGGGCAGGTCACCGGCTTCGTCGGGCCCAACGGCGCCGGCAAGTCGACCACGATGCGGGTCATCCTGGGCCTGGCCACCGCGGATGCGGGCCACGCCCTGATCGGCGGGCGGCGGTACCAGAGCCTGGACCGGCCGCTGCGGCACGTCGGGTCGCTGCTGGACGCGGCCGCGCTGCAGCCCAGCCGGACGGCCCGTAACCACCTGCTGTGGCTGGCCCACTCACAGGGCCTGGGCGCCCGCCGGGTGGACGAAGTGATCGAGCAGGCCGGGCTGGACCGGGTGGCCCGGCGCCGGGCCGGCGGCTACTCACTGGGCATGCGGCAGCGG
>DATCUG010000249.1:0-2914 GCA_036567525.1 Streptosporangiaceae bacterium
TGGCCGCGGCGCCGAGCCGCGGTACGCGCCCGGTCAGCGCGGATGCCGCGGCCACCCCGGCGGCCGGAACGTAGCCACCCAGGATCCACGACCCCACGCTCATCGGCGAGGTCGGCTTGATCACGCGCAGCATGTTGAGGAACCGGGCCGGCCGGCCGAGGTCGTGCACCAGCCCCACCAGGGACAGGCTTATCGCGGCCAGGGCACCGCCCTTGGCCGCCCGGGCCAGCCCCGGCCGCCCGGTGGCCTGGGCCCCGGCACCGAGCAGCGACGACGCGCCCGCCAGCCCGCCCAGGAAGAAGTAGCCGGGAATGTCGGGCGAATGCCACACCGGCGAGTTGATGACCGGCTTGCCGTAATACGAGGAGAACTCGGCGGGCGGCACCATCGGCCGCTCGCCCCGCCTGCCCGGCCGCCGGGACGGTTTACCCGGGCTGGCGTCCCGGGCTGGGCGGACGCCGCGCTGGCCCTGCCTGGTGATCTCCGACCGGCTCATCGCCGGCCCCCGAGCCGGGCCGCGGCGAACGCCGCGACGGCCATGGTCACCAGCCCGGCGGCCGCGGCGCCGGCGTGCCGCCACATGGACGGCAGATCGCGGGTGGTGACCACGGGGTCCGGCGGCAGCCCGTATACCTCCGGCTCGTCGAGCAACAGGAAGAACGCGCCGTCGCCGCCCACGCCGTCATCCGGGTCCTCCCCGTACAACCGCGCCTCAGCGGTGCCCTGATCGTGCAACTGGGCCAGCCGCCCGGCGGCCCGCTCGCGCAGTTCGTCCAGCGGGCCGAACTGAATGGACTCGGTCGGGCACGCCTGGGCACAGGCCGGTGTCATGTCCGCGCCCAGCCGGTCGTAGCAGAGCGTGCACTTCCACGCCCGGCCGTCCTCCTTGCGCTGGTCGATCACCCCGTACGGGCATGCCGGGATGCAGTACCCGCAGCCGTTGCAGATGTCCTCCTGCACCACGACCGTGCCGAACTCAGTGCGGAACAGCGCACCGGTGGGGCAGACGTCCAGGCAGGCGGCGTGCGTGCAGTGCTTGCAGACGTCCGAGGCCATGAGCCAGCGGAGCCCGTCCGCAGCATCGCCGTCCGCAGCATCACCGGCCACGCCGTCCGGCGCGGCACCGGCCGGGCCGCCGGGCGCCGGCGTGACCGGCCGGCGCTGCTCGATGAACGCCACGTGCCGCCAGGTGTCGGCGCCCAGCCCGCCGGTGTTGTCATACGACATCCCGGTGAACACGAGCCCGTCGTCGGGCACGTGGTTCCATTCCTTGCAGGCCACCTCGCACGCCTTGCAGCCGATGCACACGGAGGTGTCGGTGAAAAAGCCCATCCGCGGCGGAGGGTCACGGTGTCCGTCGGCGGCGGCGGAGTCGGTCGTCATCATGCCTCCATGCCGGTCTGCTCGGTGATGCCGGCCCGGCGCTGGTACTCACGGACCAGGTCCAGCCGGGCCTGACCGCGCGGCCGGCGCCCCGGGCGGATGTCACACGCGAGCGCCTTCACCTCCTGGATGTGCACGTTGGGATCCAGGCTTAGCGCGGCAAGGTCGTTGGCGGAGTCGCCGGTGGACAGCCCGCTACTGCCCCAGTGGTAGGGCAAGCCCACCTGGTGCAGTCGGCGGCCGTCCACCGTGAGCGGGATCATCCGGTCGGTCACCAGCACCCGCGCCTCGACGGCGGCGCGCGCGGTGACGATCGTGGCCCAGCCGAGGTGCTCCAGGCCCCGCTCGGTGGCGAGTTCCGGGGAGACCTCGCAGAAGAACTCCGGCTGCAACTCGGACAGGTAGGACAGCCACCGGCTCATCCCGCCGGCCGTGTGGTGCTCGGTGAGCCGGTAGGTGGTCGCCACGTAGGGGAACACCTCGGCGCCCGGCTCGCCATTGCTGGGCTGCAGCCGGTTGCCGGGATGGGCGAAGACGGTCACCTGCCGGACCGGGTTGCGCTGCTGCCCGTAGAGCGGGTTACGGAACGGGGACTCCTGCGGCTCGTAATGCGCCGGCAACGGCCCGTCCACCAGCCCGGCGGGGGCGAACAGCCACGCCTTGCCGTCGGCCTGCATGATGAACGGGTCGATGCCGGACAACCCGTCCGGCCCGGTCGCGTCGTCCGGCGGCCGGTAGCCCGGTGACTTGTCCGGGGCGAAGTCGGGGACGTCGTGCCCGGTCCACTTGCCCTGCTCCGGGTCCCACCACACCAGGGCCTTGCGCTCGCTCCACGGCTTGCCGTCGGGGTCGGCGGAGGCGCGGTTGTAGAGGATCCGCCGGTTGGCCGGCCAGGCCCAGCCCCATTCCGCCGCCACCCAGTCCTGCTGCCCGCCCGGCTTGCGCCGCGCCGCCTGGTTGACACCGTCGGCGTAGGCGCCGCAGTAGATCCAGCAGCCGCACGTGGTCGATCCGTCGTCCTTGAGCTGCTGGTAGGAGGACAGCGGGTTGCCCTCGCCGTCCCGGCCGTTGATCTCGGCCAGCACCGCCTCCGCGTCGGGCTCGTCAAGCTCGCCTTTCGTGGGGTAGTCCCAGGTGAGGTCCAGGACGGGCCGGTCCATCTCGGCGGCAGACCCGGCAAGCTTGTCCCGGATCCTCCGGCCGAGGTGGAACATGAACCACAGTTCGCTTCGCGCGTCACCGGGCGGCTCCACCGCCGGGTGATGCCATTGCAGCATCCGCTGGGTGTTGGTGAAGCTGCCCGCCTTCTCGGTGTGAGCCGCGGCTGGCATGAAGAACACCTCGGTGCCGATATCGGCGGTGCGCAGCTCGCCCGACTCGATCTCCGGGCCGTCCTGCCACCAGGTGGCGCTCTCGATGAGCGAGAAGTCCCGCACCACCAGCCAGTCCAGGTTCGCCATGCCGAGCCGCTGCATCCGGGCATTGGCCGAGCCGACGGCGGGATTCTGGCCGAACAGGAAGTAGCCCTTGC
>DATCUG010000250.1:0-4262 GCA_036567525.1 Streptosporangiaceae bacterium
TGGCCGCGGGCCGCGTCCCGGTCCGCCGCCATGGCCTGCTGGACCAGTTCGGCGGCTTCCCGCACCGCGTCGTACTGGGCCCCCGCGGGAGCGGCGGGCCAGCTGGCGGCGGGCGGCTCGGCCAGCACCGGGTTCTCCGCGCCGTCCTCTGGTGGCGGAGCCCACTGGGCCACGATGCCGGCGCCGGCTTCGCACGCCGCGCGGACCTCGGTGAGGAACGCCGACGGGCCCAGCGGGGACGACGCGTCCCCCCACCAGTAGCCGCTGCAGGCCAGCCAGAACGCCGCCCGGGTGGTGGCCACGTAGGCCAGCCGGCGTTCTTCACCCAGGTCCCGGGCCGCGCAGGCGGCGCCGAACGAGGCCAGCGAGTCCGCGGTCAGGTCGGCCAGGGCGGGCAGGTCAGCCGCGTCCCCGCGGAGGCCGAACGGGAGCAGCCGGGCGTTCTCCGTCCACCGGCTGGCGTACCGCGGCTTGGCCGGGAACACCTGGGCCTTCTGGCCGGCCGCCAGCCCAGGCACCACAACCGCGGCCCACTGCAGGCCCTTGGCCGCGTGCACGGTGGCCAGGGTGACGCTGTCACTGTCGCCGACCCGGCCCGCCTCCAGGCCGAACTCCTCTTCCTCGGCCGCGGTCAGGTAGGCCAGGAACGCACCCAGCGTCGGCTCGTCCTGGTCCCCCGCGAACGCCGCGGCGGCGTCGGCGAACGCGTCCAGGTCGGCCCGGGCGCTGGCTGGGTCACGGCCGGGCCGCGCGGCCACCTCGATGTCCAGCCCCAGCATCCGCTCGACCTCGCCGACCAGGTCCGGCAGCGGGCGGGCCACCCGGGAGCGCAGGTCGCGCAGTTCCGCACCCAGGGCGGCCAGCCTGGTGTGCCCAGCCGGTGAATAGCCGGCCGGGTCGCCCAGGTCATCCAGGGCCTCCACCAGGCTGCCCGGGTCCGCGGTCAGGTCGGTGATCGCCTTGGCCAGCGCGTCAGCGTCGGCCGGGATGGCCAGGTTCTCCGCGGGGGCACCAGCGCCACGCTGTTCCCGGGTCAGCACACGGGCCCGGCGGCCCAGCGCGACCAGGTCCCGCGGGCCGATCCGCCACCGCGGGCCGGTGAGCAGCCGGGCCAGCGAGCCGGACGCGCTGGGGTCGTGCAGCACCCGGAGGGTGGCCACGATGTCGGCCACCTCGGGCACGGTCAGCAGCCCGCCCAGGCCGACCACCTCGACCGGGATGCCGCGGGCGGCCAGGGCGGCGCGCAGCGCGGGGAACTGGGCCCGCTTCCGGCACAGCACGGCGATGTCGCGGGGCCGCACCCCGTCGGCGCGGCCGTCCGGCCACGGCTCGCCGTCCGGCGCCAGCCCGGCGGGCAGCGCGAGCAGCGTGGCGACCTGCAGCGCCACCCAGTCGGCCTCGCCCGCGGCCGTCTCGGCCAGCGCGCAGATCACCCGGCCGCGCCCGGCCCGGTCCGGCGGCGGGACCAGCCGGGGCACCTCAGGGGCGGCCGCGCGCAGCCCTTCCTGCAGCACGGCCGCGACGTCCAGCACCCGGCCGGTGTTGCGGAAGCTGGTGGACAGCATCCGGACCGGGGCCGGCCGGCCCGACGGGCGCAGGGGGAAGTCGCGGCCGAACCGGCGCAGGTTGCCCGCGCTGGCCCCGCGCCAGCCGTAGATGGACTGGCACGGGTCGCCCACCGCGGTGACCGGGTGACCGCCGCCGAACAGGGCCCGCAGCAGGACCAGCTGGGCGTGGCTGGTGTCCTGGTACTCATCCAGCAGCACGACCTGATACCGGCTGCGCTCGGCCGCGCCCACCTCGGGATGCGCGGCCGCGATCCGGGCGGCCAGCGCCACCTGGTCGCCGTGGTCGATGACCTCGCGCTCGGCCTTGGCCCGTGCGTAGCCGGTCACCATCGGCAGCAGCTGCTCCCGGGTCCGCTGGCAGTCCAGGATCTTGCGCACCACGGCGGGCAGCCGGCCGCCGCCGCGGGGCGCGGCGGGCAGCGTGGCGGCCTGCGCGTCCAGCCACTCGCCCACCGCCGTCACCTCGTCCGGCGTGCGCAGGTGCTCGGCCAGCTCGCCGGCCAGCAGCAGCACGGCGGACGTGACCACCGGCGGTGACCAGCTGACCGCGTCCATCGGGCCGCCGTAGCCGGCCACCACCCGGGCCGCGATCTGCCAGGCCACCGCGGGGGTGATGAGCCGCAGCGTGGGCTCCAGCGCCTCGCGCAGCGCGTGGTCGGTGACCAGCCGGGCCGCGTAGGCGTGGTAGGTGGACACCACCGGCTCGCCGTCCAGCCCGGACTCGCCGTCGGTCACCTGGGGCCCGGCCCCGTGCAGGCCAACACGGCGCAGCCCGTCCAGCCGGGCCCGCACCCGGTCACCGAGTTCGCCCGCGGCCTTCCTGGTGAACGTCAGCCCGAGCACCCGCTCCGGCCGGACCATGCCGTTGGCCACCAGCCAGACCAGCCGGGCCGCCATGGTCTCGCTCTTCCCGGAGCCGGCCCCGGCGATCACGGCCAGCGGCTGCGCCGGGGCGGAGATCACGGCGGCCTGCTCGGCGGTCGGCTCGGCCAGCCCGAGCAGCCGGGCCAGCTGGGCCGGGCTGTAGGTCATGGCGTCACCTGGCCACCGTCGGGGTGCACCGGGCAGCAGGCCCGGACCGGGCAGACCCGGCAGCCCGGGTTGGCGGTGGCGCCGAACACCGGCCCGGACATGCCCTGGGCTACCGTCTCGACCAGGCTGGCCGCCCAGTCCGGGTCGGCGTCGTCGGCCAGCGCCCGCTGCCGCTGCACCTTGACCTCGGCCTTCAGCCCGGCCTTACCGACCTGCACCAGTTCCGCGCCGCCCGGGTCGGTCAGGCCGAACCGCTCGAACGCGCCGAGCAGCACGGCCAGCTGGTACACGCCGAGCTGGGGGTTGCGGTCCAGGTCGGCGTCGGCGGGGCGGCCCGAGCCGGTCTTGAGGTCCACGATGACGCCCGCCCCGCGGTCGTCCCGCTCCAGCCGGTCCACCCGGCCGGTGATCTCGACCTGGCCGATCCGCACCCGGAGCGCCTGCTCGACCGCGACCAGCTCGCGTGGGTTGCTCCGGTGCCAGGCCAGGAATTTGGTCACCATCCGGTGCGCGAGTTCCCGCTGCTTGGCGCTGTACCAGGCACTGCCGAAGTCCAGGTGATGCCAGATGTCGTCGATCCGCGCACCGATCCCGGCCTCGTCGGTGCCCTCGGCGGCCAGCACCGCGGCGGCGTGGATCACCGTGCCGAGGTGGCGCAGCACATCGGTGCCGCCCGCGCCCGCCGCCGCTTCCAGCAGCCAGCGCAGCCCGCACTTGGTGAACGACTCGACCTGGGAGGGGGACAGCTTGATGATCCCGCCGGCCAGCGGGCCTGGATCGGACAGCGTGCTGAGCGCGTACCAGTGCCGTGGGTGGGCGCCGCGGACCCCGGCCGCGGCCAGCCGGGCCAGCTGGGCGGCGGCCGCCCGGCGCACCGGCATCGGCCGGTCCGGGTCGGTGGCCGCCCGGCGCAGCTCCGCGGTCAGCGCGGGCAGCGACAGCCAGGGCCGGCCAGCCGCGGTGACCTGCTCGATGGGGATCTGATCGCCGGCCAGCTCGGCCAGGAACCGGGACGGCCGCTCGTCGGTGTCGTTGCCGCCCGCCGCGGTGACCACCAGGGTGTGCCGGGCCCGGGTCACCGCGACGTAGAACAGCCGGCGCTCCTCGTGCAGCAACTGGGAGGTCAGCGCGGCCGCGGCGGCGTCGTCCCCGGCCGCGCGGGCCCGGCCCGCGGCCGCCTCGACCAGCTCGTCCATGCCCAGCAGCGAGGACCGCATCCGCAGGTCGGGCCAGCTGCCCTCCTGCACGCCGGCCACCACCACCACGTCCCACTCCAGGCCCTTGGCCCGGTGCGCGGTGAGGATGCGCACCGCCTCGCCCTGCGGGGCCCGGTCAGCCAGCGTGTCCCCGGGGATCTCCTGGCCGGCCAGGCTGTCCAGGAACAGCCAGGGCGAGCCGGGTGGCAGCCGGGCCGCGAACCGGGCCGCCGCGTCGAACAGCGCGACGACGGCGTCCAGATCACGGTCGGCGGCCTCACCGCGGGAACCGCCCGCCGCGCTGGCCGCCTGCCAGACCGGGGCGAGCCCGGATCGCTGCCAGACGGCCCACAGCACGTCGTATGCGGTGCCCGGCGCCACGCCCTCGTCCGCGGCACCCTGGTCTTTGCTGCCGATCGCGGTGCGCCGGGCGGCCGCCGCCCAGCTGGCCCGGCTGGCCGCGGCC
>DATCUG010000251.1:0-8462 GCA_036567525.1 Streptosporangiaceae bacterium
ACAGCTTCGCGCCGCCACGGACCTCGCCGGCGATCTTGGCCGGGACGCCGACGGCCAGCATGCCGTCCGGCACGGTCATCCCGGGCGGCACGGTGGCCCCGGCCGCGACCAGGGCCCGGCTGCCGATCCGCACCCCGTCGAGCACGGTGGCGCCGTTGCCGATCAGCGCCTCGGCGCCGATGGCGGCGCCGTGCACCACGCACAGGTGCCCAATCGTGGCCCCGGGACCCACCTCGGTGACCGGGTCGGCGCCGCCGTGCAGCACCGAGCCGTCCTGCACGTTGGCGCCGCGCCGCACGATGATCGGCCCGAAATCGGCCCGGAGCACGGCGCCGTACCAGATGGACGCCTCGTCCTCGATC
Source organism: Streptosporangiaceae bacterium (assembly GCA_036567525.1). Taxonomy (GTDB): domain Bacteria; phylum Actinomycetota; class Actinomycetes; order Streptosporangiales; family Streptosporangiaceae; genus RYN-230. The sequence continues at coordinate 363 of DATCUG010000251.1, forward strand.
GTCACGTCACCGACGATGGTGGCGGTGGGCGCGATCCAGGCGGCCGGGCTGATGGTGGGCCGGTGGCCTTCGAAGGAGAAGAGTTGCACCCGCCCATGATGCCCGGTTACTTGATCAGCGGGTCGCGGGGCAGGCCAAGGATGCGCTCGGCGATCTGGTTCCGCTTGATCTCGGACGTGCCGCCCGCGATCGACATGGCCCGGTGCATCAGCACCAGCATGGCCGCCAGCCCGCCCGGGCCGTCCAGGAACGCGCCGTCCGGCCCGGCCAGCTCGGCCATGATCGCGGCCGTCTCATGACCGAGCTCGGACAGCAGCAGCTTGGTGATGTTGCCCTCCGGCCCGGGGCCGCCGCCGGCCACCGCCCGGTACGCGCTGCGCTGGTTCAGCACGCTCATCGTGTGGGTCCGGGCGATCTGCCTGCCGACCCGCCCGGCCCCGCCGGACAGCCGCTCCGGGTGCGCGTCGAACGGGGCGATGAACGCGCTGGGCGGCATGGCCATGCCACCGTCGCCGCCGCCGATGCTGACGCTTTCGTTGCCGAGCGTGGCGCGGGCCACCGTCCAGCCACCGTCCACCGGCCCGACCACGTCGGCATCCGGCACGAACACGTCGTCGAAGAAGACCTCGTTGAAATCCGAGTCCCCGCTGGGCATCTTGAGCGGCCGGACGGAGACGCCGGGCGCGTGCATGTCGATCACCATCATCGTGATGCCCTGGTGCTTGGGCACGTCCGGGTTGGTCCGCACCGTGGCCAGGCCGAAGTCGGCCAGGTGCGCGCTGCTGGTCCAGACCTTCTGGCCGTTGATCCGCCAGCCCGCACCGGCCTCCCCCTGGCCTGCCACCCTGGTCGCCCTGGTCCGGATGCCGGCCGCGTCGGACCCGGCACCCGGCTCGCTGAACAGCTGGCACCAGGTCACGTCCTGGTTGAGGGCCGGGCGGACCCAGCGGGCCACCTGGTCCGGGCTGGCGTGCTGGATCAGGGTCAGGATGATCCAGCCGGTGATACCGAGGCTGGGCCGCTTGATCCCGGCGGTGGCGAACTCCTGCTCGATCACCAGCTGCTCCAGGGCGGCCGCGTCCCGGCCCCACGGCTTTGGCCAGTGCGGCATCGCGTAGCCGCTGTCGATCAGGGCCTGCTTCCGCGCGTCCCCGTCCAGGTCGCGCAGCCGGGCCACGTCGGGGCCGATGGCGGCCCGGATCGGTTCCGCCTCGGCGGGCAGGTCGATCGCGGCCGTCCGGCGCACGCCCCGCCGGACCAGGTCGGTGACCTCGATCGCGGCCTCCTCGGCGGTCAGCACGGCGGCGATGGCCGCGGCCCGGCGCAGGTACAGGTGGGCGTCGTGCTCCCAGGTGAAGCCGATCCCGCCATGGACCTGGATGTTCAGGCTGGCGTCGCTGACCGCGGCGGGCACGGCCAGCGCGGCCGCGATGGCCGCGGTGTAGCTGAACTGGTCACCGACACCGGGCGCGGCCCGGCCCGCGTCCCAGGTGGCCGCGGCGGCCAGTTCGGCGGCCACCAGCATGTTGGCGCAGTGGTGCTTGACCGCCTGGAAGGTGGCGATCGGGCGGCCGAACTGCTCGCGGGCCTTGGCGTAGCCGGCCGCCTGCTCGGTGGTCTCGGCGGCCAGGCCGGCCGCCTCGGCGGCGAACACCGCCCGGGCCACGTCGGTCAGCAGGCGGCGCGCACCGGGCAGCACGATGGCCGGCGCCCCGTCCAGCGTGATCCGGGCGGCCCGCCGGCTCTGGTCCAGGTTGGCCGGCACCTCGGCCTGCACCCCGCCGGCCGCCCGCTCGATGACCAGCACGTCCTCACCCGCCGGGACGAGCAGCACGTCGGCCAGGTGGCCGCTGATCACCACGCCGGCTGCCCCGGTGGCGGTCCCGGCGGCCTGCTGGGCCTGGCCACCCAGCGCGACCGCTCCGATCACGGTGCCGTCGGCCAGCCCGGGCAGCAGCCGCTTCTGCAGCTCCTCGGGCCCGGCCGCGGCCAGCACCGCGCTGGCGATCACGGTCGGCACGAACGGCCCGGGCGCCAGGTGACGGCCCATCTGCTCGGCCACGACCAGCGTTTCCGCCAGCCCGAAGCCGGAGCCGCCGCGTTCTTCCGGGAGGTGCAGGCCAAGCAGGCCGAGCCCGGCCAGCCCGGGCCAGAACGTGGGCAGCCCGTCGGCCCCGGCGTCGAGTAGGCTGCGGGCCTCCGCCCGGGACTGCTGGTCAGCCAGGAAACCGGCGACGGTCTGGGCGAGAGCGCGGTGTTCTTCAGAGATGGCGATCGACATGGCTAGATTTTCCCCGTTTACCCGGTGCCAGATACCCCCTGTTGCGTCATGATCCAGCCAGGCGGCGACGTCGCGGCGCAGTTCCGGCCGCGCCGGTAGCGGCGCCGCTAGCCGCGGAGGTGCACCAGTGAGCGATCAGACGATCGGCCAGGCGGACGTGCAGTCGGCCGCTCTGGCCGAGCCGACCCAGCATGTACGGTACCGCTGGATCACCGGCCTTACCCTGGCCAGCCTGGGCATGTGGATGGCGACGCAGACGCCGCTGCAGGTCATGCTGGCGCTGCAACTGCAGGACATCACCCCGCGGCACAAGATCGTTGCCCTGGCCGTGGTGACCGGGGCCGGGGCCATCTCCGCCGCCCTGGCCACCCCGGTGGTGGGCGCGCTGTCCGACCGCACCACCCAGGGCCGGTGGGTGGGCCGCTTCGGTGGCCGGCGGCACCGGTGGACACTGGCCATGGTGGTGCTGGCCGGGGCCTGCCTGGGGCTGCTGGCCGCGCAGGCCACCGTGCTCGGCGTCGCGCTGCTGTGGTTTCTGTTCAACATCTTCCAGAACGGCGAGTACGCCACGCTCAGCGCGGCCATCCCAGATCACGTGCCGGTCCGGCAGCGCGCCACGGTGGCCGGCTGGGTGGGCATGCCGATCGCGCTCGGCCTGGTGCTGGGCACCATCCTGGTCGTGGATGTGCTCGGCCAGAACCTGGTCAGCGGGTACATCACGCTGGCCGTGCTGATGGTGGCGCTGGCGCTGCCATTCGTGTTCTTCACCCCGGACCACCCGCTGGCGCCCGAGCACCGGGCGCCGTTCTCCTGGCGCCGGGTGGCGTCGTCCTACTGGATCAGCCCCCGTGAGTACCCCGATTTCGGCTGGGCCTGGCTGACCCGCTTCCTGGCCAGCCTGGCCATCGCCTTGGGCACGCTGTACCTGCTGTACTTCCTGCGCGACGCGGTGCACTACGCCCGGCTGTTCCCCGGCCAGACCGCCGCGGACGGCCTGCTCATCCTGATCCTGATCTACACCGTGTGCGTGGTCATCGCCTCGATCATCGGCGGGATCATCTCCGACCGGCGGGGCCGCCGCAAGATGATGGTCACGCTGTCCGGCCTGCTGATGGCGGCGGCCGCGCTGCTGCTGACGTTCTCGCAGACCTGGCCGGCCGCGCTGGGCGCGGCGTTCCTCTACGGCTTCGGCTACGGCGCGTACATCGCGGTCGACCAGGCGCTGATCACCCAGGTGCTGCCCAAGGCCCACGACCGGGCCAAGGACCTCGGCATCATCAACATCGCGATTGTCTGCCCGGGCGCTATCGGCGCCGTCATCGCGGCCCCGCTGGTTTCGCTGGCCGGCTACCCGGCGCTGTTCGCGGCGACCGCGGTGGTGGCCATCGCCGCGTCGGTTGGGGTGTGGCGGATCAAGAGCGTCCGCTAGTGCTGGTGCTGACGGCCAGCACGACCAGGACCACCGCGTGCACGACCAGCAGCGCGCCGATGACCACGGTGGACACGGTGATTATCCGCCGTACCCCGGGCTGGCGGATCCGCTCCGCGACCTGGACGTTGCGCCGGGCCACCAGCTGCAGCGCAGCGAGCAGCAGGTCGACCGGTCTACAACCGTCAACCGGGTGGCTGGCCGGGTACCGGCCGCTGCCTTAGGATCCGGGAATGGAGGTATTGGCGCCTCCAGGCCATTCCTGATTTCGCGGAGCGGAGCCCGTCCGGTGACCCTCGCTTCTGGCGCCCGGCTCAATATCCTCGACCCCGGCCTGTACGCCGGCGACCCGGGCCCGGCCTATGCCTGGCTGCGGGATGAGGCGCCGGCCTACTGGGACCCGGCCAACCAGATCTGGGTCATCTCCCGGTACCGGGACGTGCTGGCCGTCGAGCGCGACGCCGCCCGGTACAGCTCGGCCCGGGGCAGCCGGCCGCTCATCGAGATGAGCGCCTCGATGATCAACCGGGACGACCCACGGCACCAGCAGCAGCGCAAACTGCTGTCCGGCCGGTTCTCCCCCCGTGCCGTGCGCCGGCACGAAGACCGGGTGCGGGCCATCGCGGCCGGCCTGGTCAGCGCGGCGCTGGCCAAGGACCGCAGCGACGTGGTCCGCGACATCGCCGCGCCGCTGCCCGCAATGGTGATCGCCGAGTTGCTCGGCTTCGACCGTGCGCAATGGCCGAAGTGCATGGAATGGTCGGAGCGGACGATGAGCGCGGCCGGATTCCGCGATGACGATCCCCGCCAGCCGGCCGGGTCACCCGCGGCCATCACCGAATTTGCCACCGCCTTCTACCAGCTGATCGAGGCCCGGCGCGACGAGCCACGGGACGACCTGGTCTCGGCCTGGGTGCACGGCGCGATAGACGGCGTGGCGCTGGACGTCCCGGAGATCATCCAGGAGGGCCTGCTGCTGCTCGATGGCGGCGCGGAGACGACGCGGTCGGTCATCGGGCAGACGGTCTGGAACCTGGCCCGCTTCCCGGACCAGCGCCAGATCCTGGTGCACGACCCATCGGTCATCGGCGCGACCGGAGTGGAGGAGTTCATCCGCTACGCGACGCCGATCCTCAACATGCGGCGGACGGTGACCGCGGATCACGAGCTGCACGGCCAGCAGCTGCGGGCCGGCGACTCGGTCCTGCTCATGTACGGGGCGGCCAACCGCGACGACCGGGAGTTCACCGACCCGGACCGCTTCGATGTGACCCGGCAGCCCAACCACCACGCCGCGTTCGGTTTCGGCACGCATTTCTGCCTGGGTGCCAACCTGGCCCGGCTGGAGCTGCGGGTGCTGTTCGAGGAGCTGCTCCGCGCGGCACCAGAATTCCGGCTGGTGCCCGGGCACGAGCCTGAGTTCGCGCCCGGCTACTTCACCCGGACGCTGCGCGAGCTGTGGGTAGAGTTCAGCCCCGATCGCTGACGCCCGGCGCGCCGCGGAAGGGGGCAGACGATGGCCACCGACCAGCCCGGTGAGCACGATGAGCTCGATGAGTGGGCCACCGGCCAGCTCGACCTGGCCGCCTACCTGCGGCGGATCGGCTACGCCGGGGACCTGGCCCCGACCGCGGCGACGCTGGCCGGGCTGCACCGGGCCCATGTGGCCGCTATCCCGTTCGAGAACGCGGACATCATGCTCGGCCGCGGCGTCCGCGCCGACCTGCCCAGCATCGCGGACAAGCTGGTGCACCGTGGCCGCGGCGGCTACTGCTTCGAGCACGGGCCCGGGTACGCTACCGGCGTGTTCAGCTCACCGCTGGTCAACCTGTACACCCACGACATCGAGGCGGGGCTGCGCTTCTACCGTGACCGGCTCGGCTTCGTGGAGACGTTCCGGACGCCGCGGGAGGGCACCCCGGAGCACGTGGAACTCAAGCTGGACGGGTTCCTGATCGGGCTGGGCACGGTCGAAGCGGCCCGGCGGGTGCACGGCGTCGAGGCGGCGCCAGGCAGCCCGGCCATGGTCCTGGTGGTGTGGACGGACAACGTCGACGCGGCGTACCGGGAGCTGACGGCGGCTGGGGTGCCCAGCGTCCAGCCGCCGCACGACACCGGGAACAGCAACCGCAACGCCCTGCTGCGCGACCCCGACGGCAATCTGGTGGAGATCGTCGCCAGGCGATCCTGAGCCCGGCCCCGCACGCCACCTGCCGGAGTCTTGCGCCCGGCTGATCCCCGTGTCAGGATTGCTGCTCTTAAACGGCTATTCAGACGGTCTCGGGTGCATCTAGCTGGGTTAGGCCGGATCGCTCCGCAGGACGGAGGTGCCCAGATGGCGTTCCGCAGCCGCCGCGTCCCCGGATTCAGCCTCGGCGCGGCTCTCGCCGCCGTCGCCCTGGTCGCCGCCGCGTGCGGCTCCAGCTCGGGCGGCGGGGTTAAGCAAGGCGGCGTGTTCCGGCTGGGCAGCGCGTCCAGCATCGACTCGCTCAACCCGTTCGTCGCGTTCCAGGAAGACGCCTACTCGACGTTCCAGATCATCTATCCGTACCTGGTGCAGTACAACAGCAGCCTGCAGTTCGTGCCCGACTTCGCGCGCAGCTGGTCGGACAGCGACGGCGGGCGGGTCTGGACGTTCCACACCCAGCCCGGCGCCAAGTGGTCCGACGGCAAACCGCTGACCGCGGCCGACGCGGCCTGGACGTACAGCACCATCCTCAAGTTCCAGAACGGCCCGACCGCCAACTCGGCGGGCGACGTGGCCCACATGGTCAGCGCCAAAGCGCCGAACGCGACCACCCTGGTGCTGACCTACAAGCAGCCGGTGGCCAACGTGCTGTCCCAGCTGCAGCAGGTGCCGATCCTGCCGGAGCACGTCTGGGCCAAGTACGCGGCCGGCACCGGCAAGGCGCTGACCACGTTCACCAACCCGGCGCCGATCGTCTCCGGCGGCCCGTTCACCCTGGTCAAATACACGCCGAAGCAGATCGTGCTGTTCAAGCGCAATCCGTCCTTCTACGGCCCCAAACCGCACGTCGACGGCGTCGGGCTGCAGTTCTTCGGCACCTACGACGCCGAGATCACCGCGCTGAAGGCCGGCCAGCTGGACGGGATCGAGGTGGCGCCGCCGACCTCGGTGGCCGAGCTGAAGAAGGCCGGCTTCGTGGTCCGGGAGAGCCCGGGCAACTACTTCGACGACTTCATCATCAACTCCAACCCGCAGCAGGACGCGAGCCACAAGGAGCTGCTCAACCCGCTGCTCCGGCAGGCCTTCGACGACGCGATCGACCGGCAGGCGATCGTCCGGACCTCGCTGCTCGGGCACGGCCAGCCGGGCTCGTCGATCATCCCGCCGGCTACCGGGCACTGGTACAACCCGGCCGTCAAGCCGGCCACGTTCAGCCTGGCCAAGGCGAACTCGCTGCTGGACCAGGCGGGCTTCAAGATGGGCCCGAACGGCGTCCGGATGGCGGACGGCCACCCGATGTCCTATCAGGTGATCATGCCGGCCGACACCACCGGCGGCTACGGCGAGCGGTCGTTCGCCATCATCCAGGGCGACTTCAAGAAGATCGGCGTCCAGCTGAACCCGAAGAACCTGGACAACTCGGCCGCCTACAACGCGGTCACCGCCGATCACTACCGCAGTTTCGAGCTGTCCATGTGGGACTGGCAGCCGCTGATCGACCCGGACTTCGAGCTGTCCGTGCTGACCTGCGGATCCTGGAACGTGTGGAACGACACCGGCTACTGCAGCAAGTCCTACGACCAGCTCTACCAGGCCCAGGGCGCCGCGATGGCACCGGCTCAGCGGCAGAAACTCGTGTACCAGATGCAGCAGACGGTCGCTAACGCGCGCCCGTACCTGGTGCTCGACTACGCGGACCTGATGGAGGCGCACAGCACGCACTGGACCGGCCTGCCATTGGTCGGTGGCACCTCGTGGACCGAGTTGTCCAAGATCCCGTTCGAGAGCGTGCACCAGGCAGGCTGACCAGGTGCGCAGCGCGGACTATGTGTTCAAACGAGGGTTCTTCGCGATCGTCACCATCTTCGTGGCGATCACGATCAACTTCTTCCTGTTCCGGGTGCTGCCGGGCAGCGCGGTCACTGACCTGTCCCGGGTACCACACGCGAGCGCGAAGCTGCAGCACGCGCTGACCGTCGAGTTCGGCCTGGACAAACCGAAGTGGCAGCAGTACTTCATCTACCTGGGCCAGCTGGTGCACGGCAACATGGGCATCTCGTTCGCCTACCAGCAGCCGGTCAGCCACCTGCTGATCGCCGACCTGAAGAACACCATCCCGATGGTCACCGTGGGAACGCTGGCCGCCATCGTGGTCGGCGTGTTCACCGGGGTGCTGTCCGCCTGGCGGCGCGGCTCACCGCC
>DATCUG010000252.1:0-2544 GCA_036567525.1 Streptosporangiaceae bacterium
GCTGGTGCCCGCGACCATCAGGGCGTACGGGCCGTGCAGCACGCCGAGCCGCTGCGCCTCGGTCTGGTTGTGCGCGGACCACATGTAGTTGTAGACCTCGACCGAGGCGCTGGTGCCCTGCTGCTCGATGTCCCGGAAGAACGGCCCGCCCGAGCTGCTCTCCCGCAGCCCGTACACCATGTACACGCCGAGGCCGCTGCCGGTCACGCCGCGCGGCGTCAGGCTCATCGCCTGCCGGTTGGAGTAGTACTTCGACCGGGTCTGGCCGTTGACCAGGTCGATGTCGGTGGACTCGATGGCCGTTCCGCCGTCCACGTCCGACGCCGTGATGACGTTGTTCAGGATGCTCCGGTTCAGGTACTGGATCCAGCGCAGTTCACCGCCGGAGCCCACGTAGGTGGCCATGTAGACGGTGTTCTGCCCGTTCACCGCCACGTAGTAGTGCTGCAGCGTGCCACTGCCGTACCAGGCGCTGGTGGCCGCGGTGACGATGATGTAGTTGCCGGTCTGCCGGGCGCTCACCGTGGGGCTGGGGATGCCCGACTCCACGTGTGACTGATTGGTGCCGGACGGCTGCAGCTCGGTGCCGCCCAAGTTCAGCGACGTCATGCCGCCGGTGCTCTGGCTGATCTTGAATGTCAGCCCGTTCCCGGTGCTCACCGTATAGACGCCGCCGCTGCTGGTGTAGCCGAACGCGGTGGCCGCGCTGGCCGGGGCGAGCCGGCCGGCCAGCGCGTCGATCCCGGTGCCGGCCAGCCCGAGGGCCACGCCGCTGGCGGCGGCGCCAGTGAGGAACTGGCGCCGCCCCAGCTCGCGGGGCTCAGGCGATGAGCTGGAGGGTGCCATCGCCGCCGCCTACAGGCCCGGGTAGCCCGGGAACGAGCAGGACGGCACGCTGCCGCTGCCGGTGAACGAGGAGACGGTCACGTCCGTGCCGGACGCGGTGATGTTGCTGTTGTAGGTGCGGATGCTGGCGTACTCGGCACTGGTGCTGGTGGCGTCCAGGCTGACGTTCTCCAGGGTCAGCCCGAGCAGGTGCGAGGAGTTGTACCCCTCCAGCACAGACTGCGCGCTGGACGCCGAGCTGACCGCCTTCAGCCCGTTCACCACGATGTTCTCGTAGTACGGCGTGGTCGAGCCGTTGCCCGAGGAGTAGAACGGGTTGAACTCCAGGGCGTGCTTGACCCCGGTCAGGCAGTTGCTGTCGTAGGTCACGCCGTTGACCGTGCCGCCGTCGCTGGAGCTGGTCTTGATCCGCAGCCCGTTGTTGTCGCCGCTCACGGTGCCGGCCGAGTCGGTCCCACTGACCGTGTTGTTCTCGACCAGGATGTTGCTCACGCCGTACTGGGTCTCGCTGCCGATGGAGATCCCGTGCGTGCCGTAGAAGTGGCTGTTCTCGATGGTCATGCTGGACGCGGCGCCGGAGTTGGTCTTGATCGCGATGCCGTCGTCACCGTCCTGGATGTAGGAGTCGTTCACGGTGACGTTCGACGCGCTGTCCGGGTCGATGCCGTCGGTGTTCCGCGCGGTGGCCGGGGTCTTGATCCGCACCCCCCACACGGTGAGCCCGCTGCCGCCCTCGAAGTAGATGTGGAACAGCGGCGCGTTGACCAGGTCCACGTCATAGACGGTGAAGTTGTTCACGCCGTGCGCCTCGATCAGCCGCGGGTTGTTCTGCTTGTCGCCGTTGGTCTTCGCGGTCTGCGAGAGCGTCCACCAGCTTCCGCTGGTGCCCAGGATGTCCTGGTCGCCGCGGCCGTTGATGATGCCCTGCGCGCTGCCAGACCCCTCGGTGCCCATGATGGCGGCGTTCGAGCCGGTCACGGTGATGAACGGCCTGCACCCGTTACCGCTGGACGCGGTCGTGCCGCAGGTCGCCTGGCCGGACACCTGGTAACTGGCCGGATTCCGCGAGGCATACAGCGTGGCACCCGGCGCGACCAGCAACGTCACGCTGGCGGGCAGCGACAGCGGGCCGGCCAGGAACGCGTTGTTGCTCCCGCTCGCGGCCAGCACCACGGCCTTGCCGGTGCCGCTGCAGCTGTTCAGCGCGGACTGGATCCGCGAGGTGTCCGGCGGCGCGGACTCGGCGCTGCTGCTGAACTGCTCGTTGCTGGTGGCCAGGGTGGCGCTCAGCGTGGTGCAGGTGGCCGGCACGCTCGGCTGGGCCACCGCGCGGCTGTCCCCGGTGGCCAGGCTCACGCTGGCGGCGGAGGCGGGCACCGCCAGGTACACCCCGGTGGCGATGAGAGCGCTAACAACAGCGCCCGCGGCTAACGGACGGGGACGGAGCAGCGGGAGTTTCACGGGGACAGTCCTCTCGGGTGGGCCTCGGGCGGGCCGGTGCGGCGGGCGACGGGGCGACAGCGGCCTCCACGGGCCAGCCAGTGTGCTGCGGCCCGGCCGGCCGGCGCGCCCCGCTCCCGAGGGCTGTCCCGGAGAACGCTACGGCCCGCCCCGCCCGTGGGCAATGCGGCCCCGGCTGGCCCCCGGACCCGGCCATATCCACGCAGGTCAACGCTGCACCGCCGGGCCGCGCCGATG
>DATCUG010000253.1:0-2441 GCA_036567525.1 Streptosporangiaceae bacterium
GGCGGCCGTTCCCGGCGTTCATCCGTGCCGTCCTGGGACGAAATCATGTTTGGCACCTCGCGGCAGCCTGACTAACCCCGGGTGAGGACGCGGCACAGCCAATTCACCCGGCCGCTGGCCCGGCTTACCGGGAGCTGGGGAAATCGGCCCGGCATTGGCCGGCCCGGGCCGGCTCAGCCTGGACCACTGTTCCGGCACCTGACCGGGCGCCAGGACGCTTACCGCCCGGGCGGCTGGAATTGGGCCACCGTTAACCGGGCCGGGGCGGCGTCCACTCCGGCCCGGCCGCCCGGCGTGCCTAACGCGGATGACAGGTCCTTTACCGGCCGGCCCGTGAATACGCGGCGCAGAATTACGCACCGGTCTCCCCACCGGTGCGGCCGGGAACGCGGCCGCACCGGTGGCCGTCTTGCGGCCCGGGAACTGCCCAGGACCGCGTACGATCAGCCAGCGTGGGCCATACGGCGAGAGACGGCAGGAACGGCACGTGAGCCGGCTGGGTAACCGGCCGCCAGGCCGGCGGGCCGGCCGGCCGGTCCGGGTGGCCGCGGCCGGGCTGGCCCTGGTCACCCTGCTCGGCGGGTGTGGCCTGGTCGGGCGGGCTAAGACGGTCCGGGCGTTCGTGCCCGCCAACATGACGGTGACCAGCCAGGCGTTCAGCCCGTCCAAGACCATCCCGGCCCAGTACACCTGTCACGGCGCCGGGCTGAGCCCGTCCATCCACTGGACCGGCGCGCCGCCGGCTACTAAATCGCTTGCCGTTATCGTGGACGATTCGGCGGCGCCGATTACCCCGTATATCTACTGGATCGTGTTCGATATCGGTCCGCAGACAAGCGGCACCCTGATCGGGCATGTGCCCACCGGCGCGCGGGTGGCGGACAACAGCAAGGGAACTGCCAGATACGATCCGCCCTGCCCGGTGAATAACGGCCACATGTATCGCTTTACTGTTTACGCTCTGAACAGGACGCTCTCGCTGCCCACCGGGACGTCCATGAAAACGGCCTGGATGGCTATCGCACAAGCGACGATAGCGCGCGGCAGACTGACCGCGACAGCCGATCCGTAATCGCCCGATCGCACTAAGTAAACGGGCTTGGCAAAAATTCCTTAAACGCATGACAGACCCCTTACGGTCCGTCAGACTGGCTGTCCAGTAGCTGTGCCTTGATGGGGATTCGAGGGCGCCAGCGACACAGGGGAAGGCCCGCGTGATGGCCGCGTGTGCCTCGCTGGTGCCACCACATGGCCATCGCGCATGTTGGGTGGTGCGATGTATCTGCTCGTGATCGGCCTCGTTGCCGTGATCGTCGCGTTTCTCGTCGCGGCTTTCTTCAGCATGCGGCGCGGACATGATGACGAGGACGAGCCAGCCCGCCGGCCCAGGCCCAGCGTCCGCAACCGGATCCGCGGCCGCGGCGGCGATGCCCGCGGCCGCGATCCCAGATGGGATTCGGCTGCGCCGCAGCGGCCCCCCGCCCGCCGTCCCGCGGGCCGTGGCTCCGCAGGCCGCGGTTCCGCGGACCGTGGCGCCGCGGGACGTGGCCCGGCGCCGTCCCGGCGGCCCGGCCGGGACGCCCGCGAGCCTGGCCGCGCGGACCGCTACGAGCAGACCGGATTTGAGCCGTCCCGCGGCTATGAAGCGTCCTCCCGCGGGTACGGCGAGCGGGCCCCGATCCGCGGCTACGACGGGCAGCGGAGCGAGCGCACCCCCAGCGCCCGCCGCAGCCCGCGCTACGACGACGCCACCGAGACCGTCGTGCAGGCGACCGCCCGGCCCACCCGGGGCGGGAAGGCCACACCGCCGGCCCGGCCGGGCAGCGACGACAGCTTTGGCACCGGGCCGGTGACCGCGCTGTACGACACCGGCCCGTCCGCGGCGGCCCAGGACGACTACGGCCCCACCGCACAGGTCAACGCCGACCCCGCCCTGGCCGACTCGGACGTATTTCCCCGGGTCCGGGCGGACATTCCCCGGCCGGCCAGCAAGGCACGCCCGCGCAGCCAGCCGAAGGCGCGCGGGGGCCGGCCGTCGCGCAGCAAGCACGACGACGACGATGACTGGCCCAGCACCGAGTGGGACAAGCTGTCCGACGAGCAGTACTGGGCCGAACTGTCCGCGGACAAACCGCTGGCCACCACCGCGCGCAGCGCGCAGTCCAGCAGCCCGTCGGCGGCCAAGCCCGGCCGCGGCCAGGCGGCCCGTCCGGCCGCTACCCCGCGCCCGGACCGGGAGCGCAGCGCAGCCAGCGCAGCCAGCGCGGACCGCACGGCCAGCCGCCGGAGCCGGGACCGGGCCAGCCAGGATGACGCCACGCAGCAGCTCGACGCCCGGCCAGGCGGCCGGTCCGGCGCCCGGCCGCCCGCGGCCCGGGTCCGTGGCGCCCAGGTGCCCGAGGCCGGTGACCGCGATGCCAGGGCGGCGGGAGCCCACCCAG
>DATCUG010000254.1:0-3119 GCA_036567525.1 Streptosporangiaceae bacterium
GCTGGCCGATCTCGGCTTCGCGGGCCAGGAAGCGCAGCCGGGCCGCCCGGGCGTCCCACGCGTAGACAACGGCGGTCCCGGCGATGAGGTCATGCAGCGCGCGGTGCTCGTGCTGTATCAGGATGCCGATGAAGCCCAGGCCCAGCAGCAGGAAGCTGAGCGGGAACACCAGCGCGCGCACGACACCCTGGCGGGGCGCGATCTCGGTGCCGTCGGCCCGGACCACCCGCAGGCCGAGCACGTACATGCCGAAGCTGCGGCTGGCTACCGCCCAGGAATAGCCGAAGTAGAAGAACTGCCAGGCCACGAACAGCACGCCAACCGCGGTGTCGGACCGGGTCCAGGTCACCCGGTGGCCGGTGACCACCTGGATCACGAACGCGACGCCGGCCAGGGCCAGGGTGAACACCGCCGCGCTGGCCCCCAGGTCGACCGCGTAGGCCACGAACCGGGACACCGAGCCCGCGTAGTTGCCCTGGTCGCTGACGGAACTGGCGGCGTGCGGCGGGGAGGTCATGACTCGGCCTGAGATGTGCGCAGGGCCGGCGGCGCCGTCGGCCATGGCTGCTTGCGCCGGGTCAGCCGGCCCACCCACCGGTCGATGAACTGATCCAGCCCCACCGCCTGGCTGCGCACCGCGTCCAGCGCCTCGCTGATGGCCCCGCCCGAGGACCGGGCGATTAGCGCCCCGAGGTCGGTCTCCTCGACCAGCGCGTCCATGTCCACCTGCTGCACCACGCGGTTCACGTCCACCTGATCGAGCACCGCGGCCACGTCCACCCGCTGCACGACCTGGTCCACGTCGACCCGCTGCACCAGCGGGTTCGGGTCCACCCGGGCCAGCAGGGCATTCACGTCCACCCGGGCCAGCAGCGCGTCCACATCCACCCGCTCCAGCAGCGTGGCCACGTCCACCCGGCTCACCAGCTGGTTCACGTCCACCCGGGCCAGCAGCGCGTCCACATCCACCCGCTCCAGCAGCGCGGCCAGGTCAACCCGGCTCAGCACAGCGTTCAGATCGACGCGCGCCACCAGCGCATTGACGTCCAGCGCGTTGGCCACCAGGTCGACGACCCGGCCCGCGACCTGCTGGGCGAGCGCCTCGGCCGGGTCGGTCACCCGCCTGCCTGCCGACCGTAGCCGGTCCCGCGGATTCACGCTCCTGAGTATTCCCACCAGCCCGGCCCGCAGAATCATCCACTGCGGATGATGCCCCGGACCAGCCAGAACCGGCCCGTTCCGGCCCTTCCCCCGGCGGCCAGGGCGATTTGTCTCACCCTGGTGAGATTCGGGCCGGGTGATGACATCTCACCCGGTGCCGGGAAAGAAAGAAGTCAGGCGGGCTGGCCGCGCAGCCGAGCCGGGACGACGCTCGCCGGTCTAGAGGTGGCCAATGGCGTCGAGTACGTACGTTCCCGCACCGTCCCGCCCGGCCGTAGCGGCCGCCGAGGATCCGGTCCTGATCTCCAAGATCATCAGACCGGTCCTGCCGGGCTGGGTGGTGGGGCGGCCGCGGATCGACAAGCTCATCGCGCAGGGGGTAGACGGCCCGCTCACCATCGTGACCGGTCCGCCGGGGGCGGGCAAGACGATGGCGCTCGCCTCGTGGGCGGCCGGGACGGCCGGCCCGGGCCAGCTGGCCTGGATCACGCTGGACCGGTATGACAACCGGCCCACCGTGTTCTGGTCCTACGTGGTGGCCGCCCTGCGGCGGTCTGGCATCACGGTGCCACGGGTCGTGCCGGGGCCGGCCCGTGATGCCGTGGATCACGACTTCCTGCTCCGGCTGGCCTCGGTGCTAGCTGTGCAGGACGCGCCGGTGGTGCTGGTCCTGGACGATTTCCACCTGGTCAGCGAGCCGGCCATCCTGGACGGGGTCGGCTACCTGCTGCGCGCCGCGAACCCGGCGCTGCACCTGGTGATCTCCTCGCGGATGGACCCGCTGCTGCCGCTGCACCGGTTCCGGCTGGCCGGTGACCTGACCGAGATCCGGGCCAGCGAACTGGCCTTCAGCGTGCCGGAGTCCAGCTTGCTGCTGGCACACCACAACATCAGCCTGTCCCGGGCGGCGGTGCAGCGGCTGACCCAGCGGACCGAGGGGTGGGCGGCCGGGCTGCGGCTGGCCGCGCTGTCCCTGGACGGCCATCCCGACCCCGAGCAGTTCGTCAAGGAACTCGAGGCTGAGGACAGCGCGGTGACCAGCTACCTGGTCGACGAGGTGCTCAACGCCCAGCCTGCCGCGGTGCGCAACCTGCTGCTCCGCACCAGCATCCTGGACTGCGTCAGCACCGACCTGGCCAGCGAGTTCACCGGCGACCCGGACGCACCCGAGATGCTGAACGCGCTGGCCCGGGCCAATGCGTTCGTGCAGCCCCTGGGCCACGGCTGGTACCGGTACCACTCGCTGCTGCGCGCCGTGCTCCGGCTGAAGCTGCGCAGCGACTGCCCGGACCGGATGCCCAGCCTGCACCGGCAGGCCGCCCGCTGGTATCAGCGGCGCGGCCGGCTGCCGGAAGCCGTGCAGCACGCGGCCGACGCCGGTGACTGGCCGCTGGCCGCCGGGATCATCCTGGATGAGCTGGCCATCGGCCAGCTCATCCAGCCGCGCCGGGATCGTTCGCTGACCGATGTGTTCCGCCGGATGCCGCGGCCCGCGCCGTCGGCCCAGCCCCAGCAGCTGCTCATGTCGGCCGCGGTGGAGCTGTCCGACGGCGCCCGGGACCTGTGCGATTCCTCGCTGGCCGCGGCCGAGACCGTGCTGGACCGGCTGCCGCCTAAAGAGGAGCTGCCGGGGCGGCTGGCCGCGGCACTGACCCGGCTGGCCTGGGCGCGCCAGGCCGGCGATTTCGACGCTGCGGCGCGGGCCGTGGACCGGGCCGGTGCGCTGCTCCGCCGCCTGCCGGCCAGCCAGCTGGCCCGGCATCCCGGAATCCGCGCCCAGGTGCTGGCCGGGCGCGGCACCGCGGAACTCTGGTCGGATCACCTCGACGACGCGGTGGCCAGTTTCGCGGCCGGCGCGGCCGCCGCCTGCACCCAGGACAGTGCGTTCGAGCGCGCCGACTGCCTCGGTTACCTGGCCCTGCTGAAGGCGCTGCGCGGGCGGCTGAGCCACGCGGCCG
>DATCUG010000255.1:0-9904 GCA_036567525.1 Streptosporangiaceae bacterium
CACTGGCTGACCACTGGCCTGGCCGCCGGGTGCCTGACCGGGCTGGCGGCCAGCGCGCTGGTCCCTGGCCCGGCCAGCCGCACCCTGCGCCGGGCCGCCGCCGCCGCGGCGGCGGGCTGGCTGCTGGCCACCGGCGAGTTCGCCACCGCGCGGATCCGGCCCGGGCCACGGACCCGGCCTGAGATCACCGAGATGCTCATTACCAGCGCGGCCATCCCGCCGCTGGCGGTCAGCCATTGGCTGCGCGGCTGGTGGCGCAGCCGGCCTGCCCGGCCATGGCCGCCCCGCCCGGCCGCGGTGCTGTTCGACCGGGACGGCACGCTGGTGCGCGACGTGCCGTACAACGGCCAGCCGGACCTGGTCGAGCCGATGCCGGGAGCGGTTCAGGCGCTCACCCGGCTGCGCCGGGCCGGCCTGCCGCTGGGCGTGGTCACCAACCAGTCCGCCGTGGGCCATGGCCTGATCACCCCGGGCCAGCTGGCCGCGGTGCACCGGCAGATCGAGGAGCTGCTCGGGCCGTTCGGCTGCTGGGCGGTGTGCCCGCACGCCCCGGAACAGGCCTGCGGCTGCCGCAAGCCCGCCCCGCAGCTCATCCGGCAGGCCGCCGCTGAACTCGGCGTGGACCCGGCCGACTGCGTGGTGATCGGCGACATCGGAACCGACGCGGAGGCGGCCTATGCCGCGGGCGCGCGGGCCATCCTGGTGCCCACGCCGCAAACCCGGCCGGAGGAGACCGCCGGGGTGCCCACCGCGGCCGGAATCAACGGCGCGGTGGCCGCCGTGCTGGCCGGCCAGTGGCCGTCATGCTGGCCGGAAAACGTTCACGCTCTGTAATTGACCGAGGTAGGGGCACCTTCCTATCTCGCGCCATCGACCCAGGCCAGAGCGTTAGCGGGACGATTTTCCGACTTTTGTTTGGCCATCCGGGCACCGGGTAGCGCTGCGCCCTGTAATTGACTGATTTGCCCGGACCGGGAACTGAGTCCGCCAGCCAGCCGACCGCGACCGGGGGCAAGTGAACAGATGCGAATACTTGGCCTCAACGCGATCTTCCACGACCCGGCGGCGGCGCTGGTCGTCGACGGGCAGGTGGTGGCGGCCGCGGAGGAGGAACGGTTCAGCCGCCGTAAGCACGGCAAGCGGCCCGTCCCGTTCTCGGCCTGGGAACTGCCGGAACTGGCCGCCCGGTGGTGCCTGGCTGAGGCCGGCCTGCGCCCGGCGGACCTGGACGCGGTGGCCTACTCCTACGACCCAGCCGGGTGCCAGCCCGCGGCCGTGCTCGGGCTGGACGACCCGTGGGATCACCTGCGCATCGAGTACGCGCGGCAGGCGCCCGGGTTCATCGCCGAGGCACTGCCCGGGCTGGGCCAGTCCGCCGTCCGCTACGTACGGCACCATGTGGCGCACGCGGCATCCGCGGGCCTGGCCGGCCCACTCGGCGACGCCAGCGTGCTGGTCTGCGACGGGCGCGGTGAGGCCGCCTCGCACCTGGCCGGCCGGTACGCTGGAGGGCGCCTGGAGACGCTGGCCAGCCAGCCGCTGCCGCACTCGCTGGGGCTGTTCTACGAGCAGGCCACCAGCCACCTGGGCTTCCTGCGGTCCAGCGACGAGTACAAGGTGATGGCGCTGGCCTCCTACGGCAGGCCCCGGTTCGCCACCGAACTGGGCCGGCTGGTCTACCCGGACGGCATGGGCGGGTTCCGCACCGAAGACGTGCCATGGCCCAGCATGGTGAAACGCCGGCCGGCTGGCGAACCGCTCACCGCCGATCACGCGGACCTGGCGGCCAGCGTGCAGCAGGTGACCGAGGATGTCCTGCTCGACCTGGCCCGGTGGCTGCACGGCCGGACCGGCGACCGCGCCCTGGCCATGGCCGGTGGCGTGGCACTGAACTGCGTGGCCAACTCCCGGCTGGCCCGCGAGGGCCCGTTCCAGCGGATCTGGGTGCAGCCCGCGGCCGGCGACGCGGGCACCGCGCTCGGCGGCGCGCTGTCCCTGGCCGCCGAGGCGGGCGAGACGACCTGGCCGATGCCCGACGCCTACCTGGGCCGGGGCTGGTCCGCCGCCGAACTGGCCGCGTGGCTGGACACGGCCGCCTGGCCGTACCAGGAGCCGGCCAGCATCGCCGACGCGGTCGCCGCCGAACTGGCCGCGGACCGGATCGTGGCCTGGTTCCAGGGCCGCAGCGAGTTCGGGCCGCGGGCGCTGGGCAGCCGTTCGCTGCTCGCCCACCCCGGGCGGCGGGCCAATCTGGACCGGCTGAACGCGGTGAAGGGCCGGGAGGAGTTCCGGCCGGTCGCGCCGATGGTGCTGGCCGAACGGGCGGCGGAGATCTTCGACGGCCCGCTGCCCAGCCCGTACATGCTGTTCGTGCACCAGGTCGCGGCGGGCTGGCAGGACCGGATCCCGGCCGTGGTGCACGTGGATGGAACGGCCCGGGTGCAGACCGTGGACCGGGCCGGGCAGCCGGAACTGGCCGCCATGCTGGACAGCTTCGCCGCCCGCACCGGGCTGCCCGTGGTCGTCAACACCAGCCTGAACACGGCGGGCCGCCCGATGGTGGACGATCCGCGGGACGCGCTGGAATGTTTCGGCTCCGCGCCGGTCGACGTGCTGGCCCTCGGGCCGTTCCTGATCCGCCGGCCGGACCGCATCCGCCGGCCGGACCGCGCGGCATGAGGCCGCAGCGGGTCCTCGCGGTCCGGCCGGATGGCCTGGGCGACGTGCTGCTCACCGGCCCGGCGGTGCGGGCGATGGCGGCCGGCGGCCGGGAGGTGGTGTTCCTGGCCGGGCCGGACGGTGCGGCCGCCGCCCGGCTGCTCCCCGGAGTAACCCGGGTCATCACCGCCCGGCTGCCGTGGATCGACCCCGAGCCCGGCCCCGTCGCACCGGCCGCCGTCCGCCACCTGGTACGGGCGTTGCGGAAAATGAATGTGCGCCACGCGGTCATCTTCACCTCGTTTCATCAGTCGCCGCTGCCCACAGCCCTGGTACTGCGGATGGCCGGGGTACCGCGGATCAGCGCGATCAGCGACGACTACCCGGGCGCGCTGCTCGATGTCCGGCACCGGCTCAGCGGGGCGGACATCCCGGAGGCGGAGCGCAACCTGTCGCTGGCCGCGGCGGCCGGGTTCCGGCTGCCCGTGGGCGACCCCGGCCTGCTCGCCGTGACCGGGCCGCTGCCTGACCCGGTCCCGCTCACCGGGGGCGGCCGGTATGTCGTGCTGCACCCGGGCGCGTCGGTGCCGGCCCGGCGCCCGTCGGCCAGCCACACCGCGGCCATGGCCGCGGCGCTCAGCGCCGCCGGGCACCGGGTGCTGGTCACCGGCTCGCCCGGCGAGGCGGACCGGGCCGCGGAGATCTGCCGCCGGGCGGGCGGCGGGCCGGTGAACCTGGGCGGGCGGACCAGCCTGCCGATGCTGGCCGCCGTGCTGGCCGGCGCGGATGTGCTGGTGGCGCCGAACACCGGCGCCGCCCACCTGGCCGCCGCGGTCGGCACCCCGGTGGTCAGCCTGTTCGCCCCGGTGGTGCCGGCCGCCCGGTGGGCCCCCTACCGGGTCCCGGCCGTGCTGCTCGGCGACCAGCAGGCGGCCTGCGCGGGCAGCCGGGCCCGGACCTGCCCGGTGCCCGGGCACCCATGCCTGGACCAGATCGACCCGGCCGGGGTGGCCGCGGCGGTGGCCGCGCTGGCCGGGCCGCCAGGCACGGCACGGCCCACTCCAGCCGGGGCCACTCCAGCCGGGGCCACGGGGGCGGGGGCCGGCCGATGAGAATCCTCATCTGGCACCTGCACGGCTCCTGGCTGACGTCGTTCGTCCAGGGTGGCCACGACTACCTGGTGCCGGCCCTGCCCGGCCGCGGCCCGTTCGGCCTGGGCCGGGCCCGGACCTGGGACTGGCCGCCCAGCGTCCGGGAGGTCACCCCGGAGCAGCTGCGCACCGAGCCCGTCGACGTGGTGATCGCACAGCGGCCCAGTGAGCTGACGCTGGCCGCCTCCTGGCTGGGCCGGTGGCCCGGTACCGACCTGCCCGCCGTATACCTGGAGCACAACGCGCCGCCCGGGCCCGCGGCCAGCAGCAGGCACCCGCTGGCCGACACGCCCGGGCTGCTGATCGTGCACGTGACCAGGTTCAACGCGGTGTACTGGGATTGCGGCCGGAGCCCGGTCCGGGTGGTGGAACACGGCATCCCCGACCCCGGGCCGCGCTGGACCGGTGAGCTGCCCCGGGCCGCGGTCGTGCTGAACGACCCGGTGCGCCGGGGCCGGACCACCGGCACCGATCTGCTGCCCGGCTTCGCCGCCGCGGCGCCGCTCGACCTGTTCGGCATGCGGGTCACCGGGACGGCCGCCGCGCTGCGGCTGGACCCGCAGGCCTGCCGCGAGTTCGAGGACCTGCCGCAGGCCACCATGCACCGTGAGCTGGCCCGGCGCCGGGTGTACCTGCACCCGGTGCGGTGGACCTCGCTGGGGCTGTCGCTGATCGAGGCCATGCAGCTGGCCATGCCGGTGGTCGTGCTGGCCGCCACCGAAACCGCCCGGGCGGTGCCGCCGGAAGCGGGCGCGATCTCCACCGACCCGGCCGAGCTGCACGCCGCGGCCCGCCACTTCATCCAGGACCCGGCGGCCGCCCGGGAGGCCGGCCTGGCCGCGCGGGAGGCGGCCTGCGCCCGGTACGCGCTGAAACGCTTCCTGGCCGATTGGGACGAGATATTGCAGGAGGTTTGCGGATGAGAATCGCCCTCGTCTCCGAGCATGCCGACCCGACGGCGGCCGTGGGCGGCGCGGACGCGGGCGGCCAGAACGTGCACGTGGCCGCGCTGGCCGGTGCCCTGGCCGCGCGTGGCCACCTGGTCACCGTCTACACCCGGCTGGCCAGCCCGGACGCGGAGCGCGAGGTGGGGCTGGCCGCTGGCGCCCGGGTCCGCCGGCTGCCCGCTGGGCCAGCCGCGGCCCTGGCCAAGGACGACCTGCTGCCGCACATGGCCGAGTTCGGCGACCAGCTCGGCCGGGACTGGCGCGGCCGGCCACCGGACGTGGTGCACGCGCACTTCTGGATGTCCGGCCTGGCCAGCCTGCGCGGCGCGGCCGGCCTGGGCATCCCGGTGCTGCAGACCTACCACGCGCTCGGCTCGGTCAAGGCCCGCTACCAGGGCGCCAACGACACCAGCCCACCGAGCCGGATCGCGGCCGAACGCGACATCGGCCAGCGCTGTGCCCAGATCATCGCCACCTGCCGGGATGAGGTGCTCGAACTCACCCGGCTGGGCGTGCCGCCGGACACGGTGTCGGTGGTGCCGTGCGGGGTGGACACGGCCTGCTTCCGGCCGGACGGCCCGGCCGCCAGCCGGGGCAGCCGCCGCCGGCTGCTGGTCCTCGGCCGCATGGTGCCCCGCAAGGGCATCGACACCGCGATCGAGGCGGTGGCCCAGCTGCCCGGCACCGAGCTGGTGGTGGCGGGCGGCCCGGACCGGGCCGAACTGCCCGGCGACCCGGAATACCAGCGGCTGTGCGGCATCGCCGCGGACCATAGTGTGGCCGACCGGGTGATCTTCACTGGGGCGGTGCCCCGCCCGGCGGCCCCGGCCCTGGTCCGGTCGGCCGACCTGGTGCTGAGCACCCCGTGGTACGAGCCGTTCGGCATCACCCCGCTGGAGGCCATGGCCTGCGGAGTCCCGGTCGTGGCCAGCTCGGTCGGCGGGCTCACCGACAGCGTGGTGCACGGCAGCACCGGGCTGCTGGTGCCGCCGCGGGACGCCGGCGCCGCCGCGGCCGCGGCCGGCACGCTGCTCGCCGACGCCGGCCTGCGGGCCGCCTTCGGCCGGGCCGGCGTCCGCCGGGCCCGCCGCTGGTACGCCTGGCCCCGGGTCGCCGCGCAGACCGAGCACGTGTACGCCAGCCTGGGCGCCGCCGACCCCGCGGACGGCGGGAGCATGGCGGACGGGTCGCTCGCGGTGGGCACGCCATGACACCGCGGCCACTGGCCGCCCGCGCGGCCCCGGCCATCCCGGACGCCCAGCCGGAACTGGCCCGGCACCTGGACGAGCTGGCCAATGCGCTGCGCAGCCCGCAGACCGGCCTGGCCGCCGCCCGGCGGTGGGGGCGGCTGCTGGCCGCGCCGCTGACCGCCGGGCGCCGGCTGCTGGTGGCCGGCAACGGGGGCAGCGCGGCGGAAGCCCAGCACCTGACCGCGGAACTGGTCGGCCGGTACGCGGCCGACCGGATGCCGCTGTCCGCCATCGCGCTGCATGCGGAGACATCCAGCCTGACCGCGATCGGCAATGACTTCGGCCCGGCCGAGGCGTTCGCCCGGCAGGTGGCGGCGCACGGCCGCCCGGGCGACACGCTGCTGCTGCTGTCGGCCAGCGGCCGCAGCGAGAACGTGCTGGCCGCGGCGGACCGGGGCCGGTCGCTGGGCATCCGGGTGTGGGCCATGACCGGGCCGGCCCCCAACCCGCTGGCCGGCGCCGCGGACGACGCCATCTGCGTGGCGGCCAGTGACACGGCCACCATCCAGGAGGTGCATCTGGTGGCGATACACGCACTGTGCGACGCGCTCGACGCGGAAGTGACCGCCCAGTGACCAGCCACCGGCGGACCAGCCGGCCGCCGCTGCTGGTGGTCGGCGACGCGCTGCTCGACCGGGACGTGACCGGGACGGCCCGCCGCCTGTGCCCGGACGCGCCCGCGCCGGTGCTCGACGAGCTGACCGAGACCCGGCGTCCCGGCGGCGCCGCGCTGGCCGCGCTGCTGGCCGCCCAGGGCGCCGGGCCGGTGCTGCTCGTCGCCCCGTTCGGCGACGACCCGGGCAGCGCCGCGGTGCGGGTGCTGCTGCCGCCCACGGTGACCGTGCTGCCGCTGCCCCTGGACGGCCCGATGCCAGACAAGACGCGGTACCGGGCCGGCGGGCAGACGCTGCTGCGCGCGGACGGGCCGGCCGGCCAGGCCGGCCCGGCCACCGAGGCCGTGCTGGCCGCGATCACGGCGGCGGGCACGCTGCTCGTGTCCGACTACGGCCGGGGCGTCACCGCCGACCCGCGGATCAGGGCCGCGCTGGCGGCCCGGGCGGCCGAGGTGCCGCTGGTCTGGGACCCGCATCCGCGCGGTGCGGCGCCGGTGCCCGGCACCCGGCTGGCCACCCCCAATTACCCCGAGGCGCTGGCCGCGGCGGGCGTGGCCGAGGCGGCCGGGGACCCGGCTGACGCAGCGCTGATCCGGTCCGCGGCCAGCGCGGCGGGGCGGCTGCTGGAGCGCTGGCCGGCCGATGGCATCGCGGTGACGCTGGGCCACCGGGGAGCGCTGCTCGTGCACGGCGGCCCCACCCCACTGCTGGTCCCGGCCCGGCCGGTGCCGGGCGCGGACACCTGCGGCGCCGGTGACCGGTTCGCGGCCGCGGTCGCGGTGGCGCTGGCCGACGGGGCCCTGCCGTCCGAGGCGGTGACGCAGGCGACCAGCGCGGCCGCGGACTTCCTGGCCGCGGGCGGCGTGCACGGCCTGCGGTCCGGTTCCGCACCGGACTCCGACGACCTCCGGGAGGGGGCCGGCGCCGCGCTGTCCGCGGGTGACACCCGTGGCGGCGCCGGCCCCGGGGAGGCGCTGGCCCTGGCCCGCGCCACCCGCGCGGCCGGCGGCACCGTGGTGGCCGCCGGCGGCTGCTTCGACCTGCTGCACACCGGTCACGTCAGCCTGCTGCAGAGCGCCCGGTCGCTGGGCGACTGCCTCATCGTGTGCCTGAATTCCGACGAATCGGTCCGGCGGCGGAAAGGAGACGGCCGCCCGGTCAACCCGGCGGCGGACCGGGCCGCGGTGCTCCGCGCGCTGGACTGCGTGGACGCGGTCCTGGTCTTCGCGGAGGACACGCCCGAGGCGGCGCTCCGGGAACTGCGGCCCGACCTGTGGGTGAAGGGCGGCGACTACCACGGCCAGCCGCTGCCCGAGGCGGCCCTGCTCGGCTCGTGGGGCGGCCAGGCCATCACCGTCCCCTACCAGGCCGGGCGGTCCAGTTCCCGGCTGCTCGCGATGAGCCAGCCAGCCGGCGGACCATGACTGGCCGGGTGCTCATCCTGCGCGCGCTGGGCCTGGGCGACTTCCTGACCGGGGTGCCCGCCTACCGGGCGATCCGGCGGGCCTTCCCCGGCCACCGGATCGTGCTGGCTGCCCCAGCGGCGCTGGCTGATCTGGTCCCGCTCACCGGCGGGTGCCACGAGCTGCTGCCCACGGCCGAGCTGGCCCCGGTGCCGTGGCCCGGGCCGCCGCCCGAGGTCGCCATCGACCTGCACGGCCGTGGGCCAGCCAGCCACCGGCTGCTGGCCGCGCTCCACCCGGGCCGGCTGATCACGTTCGGCGGCCAGCATGGCGGCGGGTTTACCGGGCCACTCTGGTATCCGGGCGAGCATGAAGTGACCCGCTGGTGCCGGCTGTGCACCGAATCCGGCATCCCGGCCGACCCGGCCGATCTGCTGCTCAACGCCGACCTGCTGCCGCCGGTGCCGACCGGCCCGGCCGCCGTGCTCATCCATCCCGGTGCGGGCGCGGCCAG
This sequence comes from Streptosporangiaceae bacterium, assembly GCA_036567525.1. Lineage (GTDB taxonomy): Bacteria > Actinomycetota > Actinomycetes > Streptosporangiales > Streptosporangiaceae > RYN-230. The sequence goes on from DATCUG010000255.1 coordinate 8,538, forward strand.
CCGGCGCTGGCCGGCCGCCCGGTTCGCGGCGGTGGCCAGCGAGCTTTGCCAGCACGGGCAGCGCGTCCTGGTGACCGGGTCGGCCGCGGAGCACGGGCTGGCCTGCCGCGTCGCCCGGCTGGCCGGCCTGCCCGACCGGTGGGTGCTGGCTGGCCAGACGACACTGGCCCAGCTGGCCGCGCACACCGCGGCCGCCCGGCTCGTGGTGGCCGGTGACACCGGCCTCGCCCACCTGGCCACGGCGTTCGGCCGGCCCTCGGTCACGCTGTTCGGGCCGGTCCCGCCGGCCGAGTGGGGGCCCCCGGCCCACCCGCGTCACCAGGTACTCTGGCGGCCCCCCGGCGACGGTGGCCAGGCCGGCCCGCCGGCCTACCGCGGGGACCCGCACGGCGGCCGGGCCGACCCGGCCCTCACCGCGATCACGGTCCAGGACGTGCTCGCTGCGGCTCGCCGGGCGCTGGCCGCAGAGCGGCCAGGCCGAGCGCGGCGGCCGCCACGCTCCCGGGCGCCGCGATCAGGTCAAGTGCCTGGTGGTACACGGCCAGTTGCTCCTTGACCTGGTACAAAGCATGCACCCCCGCGTTGTCCAGGTGGCTGACCTCAGTGAGATCCACGCTCAGCGGCAGGGTGCCACCGCGGCTGGCCATGAGCAGCTGGGAACGGAGGCTGCTCGCGGTGGCCAGGTCGACCGGGCCGCGCACCGTGGCCCACACCATCGAGCCGTCGGCGCCGGAGTCCACCGCAAAGGGCGGGCTGGCCGCGCGGACCGGGAGCGCCGGGCTGGCCGCTGAGGTCATGGTGGCCGGCCGCCACAGCCGGTGCCGCAGGGTCACCACGGTGCCCCGGGCGCCGGGCGGCGCACCGGGAGGCTGCACCGGATGACGCATCTCGAGCTGGTCGATCATGCGCCCCACCAGCATCAGGCCGGCGCCGCGGCCGGAGCTGGCCGGATCGGGCGCCTTCCAGCTGCCACGATCGCTGATCCGGCATTCCAGCACACCGTCATCACCGAGCGCCGCCTGCAGGCGGATCCGGCCCGGCTGGCCGGGCGGGTAGGCGTGCTCGATGGCATTGGCCACGATCTCGCCTACCGCCAGCTGCAGCGTGTACTGGTCATGCACGAGCGGGTCAAGCTGGGTGAGCCACTCCGCGAGCGCATGCCGTGCGGTGCGCAGGCTGCCCGGGCCGCTGGCCAGGTCCAGGTTCAGCGCGGGCGCCGGTGACGGCCGCCACTCCGCGGCCAGCGTGATGGCATCGCCGGGCCCGCCCGCCCGGGCCAGCAGGCCGTCGACAACCTGGTCGACAACGCTCTCCGGTTCGCCCCGCGCGGGACTGACATCGTGCTGTCCGCCAGCCGGGCTGGGGCC
>DATCUG010000256.1:0-2575 GCA_036567525.1 Streptosporangiaceae bacterium
GTGGAGAAGGGCTCGGCGGGTGCGGTCACCACCAGTGGGATACGGGTGGTGGAGGATACCGATCGGACCCGGGAACTGGCCCGGATGCTGGCCGGGCTGGAGGACTCCGCGTTCGGCCGGGCGCACGCCGGTGAGCTGCTGTCGGCCGCGGCCGCGGAACGGGCCGCGGCGGGCCCGGGCCAGGGCGCGCCGCAGCGCTGAAACGCAGGTGGCCACGGCTGTCCCGGCGGTCTGGCAGGATGGACTGCGATGATGGCCCAGTTCCTGAAGCTCCCGATAATCCACCGGAGCAGGCCAGATGACCTGCCGGGGATTAGCGGGCGGGCGCGCCTGGACCGCCGGACGAAGAACCTGACCAAGCGGCTCAGCATGGGTGACATCGCCATCATCGACCATGTGGACCTGGACAAGGTGAGCGCGGACGCGCTGCTCCGGCTCCAGGTCGCCGCGGTGGTGAACGCCGCGCCGAGCATCAGCGGCCGGTACCCGAACCTCGGCCCGCAAGTCCTGGTCGAGGCCGGGGTGCCGCTGGTGGACAACGTCGGCCCGGAGGTGTTCCGCAAGGTCAGCGAGGGCACCCAGGTCCGGCTGCACGAGGGCACGCTGTACGTCGGGGACATCGCGATAGCCAAAGGCGAGGTGCAGACCCCGGAGACGGTGGCGGGCGCGATGGCCGCCACCAAGGACGGCCTCGCCGTCCAGCTGCAGGCCTTCGCGGCCAACACGCTGGAGTACCTGAAAGGCGAGACCGGGCTGCTCATCGACGGCATCGCCGCGCCGGACCTGAACACCAGGATCGACGGGCAGCACGTCCTGGTCGTGGTGCGTGGCCAGCACTTCCGCGAGGACCTGGCCGCGCTGCGCGCCTACATCCGCGAGTTCAAGCCGGTGATGGTGGGCGTGGACGGCGGCGCTGACGCGCTGCTCGAAGCCGGGTACCGGCCGGACATCATCGTCGGCGACATGGACTCGGTCACCGACGAGGGACTGACCTGCGGGGCCGAACTGGTCGTGCACGCCTACCCGGACGGCCGGGCGCCCGGCCTGGCCCGGACCGAGCGGCTCGGGCTGTCCGCGGTGCTCTGCCCGGCGGGCGGCACCAGCGAGGACGTCGCGCTGCTGCTGGCCGACGAGAAAGGGGCCAGCCTCATCGTGGCCGTGGGCACACACAACACGCTGGATGAGTTCCTGGACAAGGGCCGCTCCGGCTACGCCAGCACCTGGCTCACCCGGCTCCGGGTGGGCAGCAAGCTGGTGGACGCCAAGGGGGTCAGCCGCCTCTACCGCAACCGCATCTCCGGCTGGGCGCTGCTCGGCCTGGTGCTGGCGGCGTGCTGCACCATCCTCGTGGTCATGCTGGCCTCACCAGCCGGCCAGTCGGCCGGCAAGATCTTCATTACCTACCTGGGCGCCCAGTGGGACGGCGTGCGGTACTGGCTCAGCGGGCTGTTCTAGGCCGGGATGTTCTGTGATCGACTTCCGATATCACCTCGTTTCCATCGTTGCCGTGTTCCTGGCGCTGGCCATCGGCATCGTGATCGGCTCCACGTCGGTGCTCAAAGGCGCCGTGCTCAGCGGGCTGCAGAAGACCTCAGCCGCGGAGAAGAGCCGGATCGACTCGCTGTATGCCCAGAACGGCCAGCTCAAGCAGCAGCTCAACGCGGCCGAATCGTTCGCCTCAGCCAGCGAGCACGTGCTGCTGGACGGCCTGCTGGACGGGCAGCGGGTGGTGCTGGTGGCGGCACCCGGCGCGTCCGGCGGCGTGGTCAGCGGCGTGCAGAACGCGCTGACCACGGCGGGGGCCACGGTGACCGGCCAGGTGCAGTTCCAGACCCAGTTCTTCGCCGTCGGCGCCGAGTCCAGCCTGGACACGCTGAACCGGCAGCTCACCCCGGCCGGGGTCACGCTGCGCGGCGGGTCCCCGCAGGCCGACGCGGGTGAGCTGATCGCCAGCGCGATCCTGACCAAAAACAGCGTGGACCACCCGTTGACCGGCAATGCGGGCAGCACCGACCAGGCCATCCTGAACGGCTACGCGGCCGGAGGTTACCTAAGTACCAGCCCGCGGCCCACTGGCCGTGCCACCCTGGCTGTCGTGATTATCCCGGCCACCCCGCCGTCCACCAGCGACGCCAACGTCGCCAGCCAGACCCTGGTGACGCTGGCCCAGCAGCTGAACCTGGCGGGCAGCGGCACCGTGGTGGCCGGCCAGCTGACCGGCTCCGGGGCGGGCAGCGCGATCGACGTGATGCGGGCCGGCGGCCGCGGCGGCCATCTGAGCAGCGTGGACAACGCGGACACGCCGAACGGCCAGATCGTGGTCGCGCAGGCCCTGTATGAGCAGCTCGCCGACGGCAAGTCGGGCAGCTACGGCAGCCTGCCCGGCGCGACCCAGCCCGGCCCGAGCCCGGCCCCGGTCCCGTCCACCACGCCGACCACCACCACGTCGGCCAGCACCCAGGCGCCCGCCAGCCAGCGGCCGGTGGCCGGCAAGTGAGCGCTCGCCGCACGCTGCTGGCCGCGGCCCTGGCCGGCGCGGCCGCCCAGGGCACGTACCGGCTGCTCCGCCGCAGGC
>DATCUG010000257.1:0-6976 GCA_036567525.1 Streptosporangiaceae bacterium
GCTCTGCTCAGCGTCGGTTTCTTCCTCATCTCCGGGCATGGCAGGCCGGCCGCGCTGCCGGCCCAGGTCCGGGCCGAGGCGCGGGCGTTCTTCGCGCTGCCGCCCGCGGTCAAGCAGCGGTACGCGGTCACCGTGGCCGGGCGGGGCTGGCTGCCCACCGGGGTCGAGGGAAACGGGTACGCCGAGGGCACCGAGACGCCGCCGGACCTGAAGGAGTCCTTCGCGGTGGGCGCCGACCAGCCCACCGGCGACCCGGCGGCCGACGGGTACTGGTTCCAGCCCAACATCTACCCGGCCGAGGTGCCCGGACTGCGGCCCGCCGTGGTCAGCTATCTGGCCCGGATGCACGAACTGGCGGACGAGCTGCTGGTGATCTGCGCGGCCGCGCTGGGCCTGGCGGATGACTTCTTCACCCGGCACACTGGGCACGCCACGCACACGATGAACATCAACTGGTACCCGCCGATGACGGTGGCCGGGCAGCCCGAGCCGGGCCAGTTCCGGATCGGCCCGCATACCGACTTCGGCACCGTCACCATCCTCGACCGGGAACCGGGCCGGGGCGGCCTGCAGGTATGGACCGAGGCGGACGGCTGGGAGTACGTGCCGTACCACCCGGGCACGCTGACCATCAACGCGGGCGACCTGCTGGCCCGGTGGAGCGGTGGCCGGTGGATATCCAACCGGCACCGGGTGCTCCCGCCCCAGGCTGAGGCGCCGGACGAGGATCTCGTCTCGCTGGTCTACTTCTACGAGGCCAACCACGACGCGGTGATCGAGTCGCTGCGGCCGCCGATCGGCCAGCGCAGCGACTACCCGCCGGTGGTATCCGGCGAGTTCATCAAGCAGCGCCTGGACGCGATCACCCTGGGCTAACCCAGGGTTAACCCCGGGCTAACCCGCCTGGGTTTCGATGAAGCGGAGCAGCCCGGCGTGCCGCTCGAGCAGCCCGTCGATGGCGGCTGGCGCCAGGCCGTCCAGATTGCCCAGCGCGGCAGGCAGGTCGGCCAGCGCCGCGGTCATGCCCGCCACGACATCCGCCGGGTCAGCCGCGTTTTCCAGGTTGCGGTCCGGGCCGCAGATGATCGTCGCGTTGACCAGCTGGTCGGCAACGTCCTGGGAGCAGCCCAGGCCCGCCTCGATCAGGTCGGTCCAGCGACGGCCCTGGGTGCGCAACCCGGTCCACGTCCGGTAGCCGATGAAGATGGACTCCCACTGGCGGAGGATGAACTCCGCCCAGCCCAGTTCGGTCACCTCGTCCGGGTCGTGGTCATACACGAGCCAAGACTACGGCGATTAAGTGACGTTAGTTCACGGTAAATTTTCGGCCAATTACTCCTTGGTATGGCCTAGGCCATTGCTCAGTGCTGAATTCGTGGCCCCCTATCAGGCAGCAGATCAGCGCGCAGGAGTTACGCATTCAGGGCGGAAGTCCGCCCCGCATACGCAGCGCCGGCCGGTGGTAAGTTCCAGTCGTGTCCGCGCCCGATCTCCGCGCACCCGGGCAGACCGGGTCCGGGGCGCACCCGCCGCCCGCCGCTGGCCTGGGCGTCCGTGCCGTGCTCGGCGACCTGTTCCCGGCGCCGGCCGAGTCAGCCCCGCGCGGCGGCCTGCCGCGCTGGGCGTTCCTGCTCATCCAGGTCGCGGTGGTGGCCCTCGGCGCGGTGGTGATGCTGGCCCGGATCGGCGGCCGGCCGGCCTGGCACAGCGTCTGGGCCGAAGATCCCGGCATCTACCTGCCCTGGGCGCTGGCGCACCCGTGGCACCTGCTGCAGTCCTATGGCGGGTATCTGCAGTTCGTCCCGCGCCTGATCGGCCAGATCGCCGCGCTGGTGCCGATCCGGGACGCCTCGGCCGCGTTCGCGGTCAGCGGCGCGGTGGTCGCGGCCGGGTGCGCGCTGTTCGCGTACCACGCCAGCGCGGGCCAGGTCAGCTCACGCTGGCTGCGCGTCCTGATCGGCCTGTCCGTCGTGCTGTTGCCAGTGGCGCAACTCGAGATCGCGGACAACGGCGTCAACACCATCTGGTACCTGCTCGCCGCCCTGTTCTGGGCCGCGCTGTGGCGGCCGCGGACCTGGGCCGGCGCGGTGATCGCCGCGATCGTGGCCTTCGCCGCGGCCGCGTCCACCTCGCTCGGCCTGCTCTTCCTGCCGCTGTTCGCGGCCCGGGCGATCGTGGTGCCCCCGCGGCTGCGCGAGCACGCCGCGACGGCCGGCTGGGCCCTGGGCAGCGTGCTGCAGCTCGCGGTCATCGTGACCAGCCACCTGTCCCGGCTGCGGCCGCACAATCCGTTCAACGCGGTGCTGTACTACGCGCACGAGGTTCTGCTGCCCGCACTCGGCTGGCATTTTTCCTGGCACCTGCGCCACCTCCTGGGGTGGAACGGCGCCACCGCGCTCGTCGGCGGCCTGATCTTCCTCGTGCTCGTGGCCGCGGCCGTCACCCAGCCCGGCCGGTGCCGGGTGTTCGTGGTCGCCGCCGTCGCCTACGGCCTGCTGTTCACCGCGTTCACCTCGGGCTTCGCCTGGGGCGGACCGCAGCAGCGGGTCACTGTCCGGTTCGAGCACGGCGCCCGGTATGCCACGCTGCCCATCCTGCTGCTCGATGCGGCGCTGATCGTGGCGGCCGACGCGTACGCCCGCCGCTGGTGGCCGCGCCCGAAGGCGATCGCGGCCGTCGCCGCGCTGGTCGCGGTCCTGGTGGCCGGCTGGGGCACCGATTTCCGGTACCCGGTCCGGCACTACGCCGGGCCCGCCTCGAACTGGGTGCTGACGGCCGACCGGTGGCTGCACTACTGCCAGCACCGGCCGGCCGGGACCATCACGGTCAGGTTCACGGACTGGTGGGGGCTGGGTCCGCGCACCCTGGACACGACGTTCCACTGCTCCAGCGTGCGCCGCTGACCCGCCCAGGTCAGCACGGTGCGGCTGCCCAGGCGAACCCGTCCGGGTCGGTGAACGCCCCCGCGTCGCTGTCGATCGTGAGCCGGTGCGAGCCGGTGCCGTCGGCGGGTACGCCGGCGTCCTTGGCCAGCGCCCGGCGCCCGTAGAGGGCCAGCTTGACCGCACTCGATGGGGCGGCGAACTCGACATACTTGCGGCCAAAGCTCTTCGCCACGGCCAGGCCGTGGTCGACGTAGAACCGCTTGCTCGCGGCCACGTCGGACGTGCCCAGCAGCAGCGCGATCTGGTCGACCTGCCGGGTGTCCGGGCCGGTGTCCTTCTTGGCCGAGGTGGCCACTTTCCAGATCGTCCCGTCCGGCGCCTGCACCACGCCGCCGTAGCCCCAGAACGACTTCGCGGCCGGCTTCAGCGCCGTGGCGCCGGCGTCGAGGGCGGCGTTGATCAGGCCGCTGGCGGTGGCTGGCTGGGACACGATGAGCGACAGCGTGAACCCACGGAAGCCGCTCGTCGGCGCGTCCGAGCCGCGCACCCGGATCCGGTCGCCCAGGCCGAACGCGGCGGTGTAGAAACGGTCGGCGGCCGACGGGTCGGCCACCTCGAGGGTGACAGATTCGATGGAAGTCATGCTGGTCACGCTAATGAGAGCGGCGCGGGCCAGGCTTCTCGATTCCTGACCGGTCTGGCGGCCGGCCGCCACCCACGGCCCGGGCGATGTCCGCGATGTCGCCGGGGCGGACCCGGCAGCAGCCACCCACGATCCTGGCCCCGGCATCGGCCCACTGCCGCGGCTGGCCACCCGAGTACCGCGACGGCCCCACCCAGCTCCGCCGCCGCGCGTCCCAGGCTTCCCCGCTGTTCGGGTAGACGATCACCGGCTTGCCGGTGACCTCGGCAGCCGTGCTGATCGCGGGCAGCACGTCGCCGGGGGCGCAGCAGTTGACCCCGACCGCCACCACCTCGGGCACGTCCCGGGCCACCGCGAACGCCGCGGCGAGGGGCTGTCCGGCGCGGGTGCGCCCGCCTTCGATGCTGTAGCTCAGCCAGGCCGGAATCCCGAGCCCGCGGACCAGGGTGAGCAGCGCTTCCGCCTCGTCAAGGTCGGGCACCGTCTCCAGCGCCAGCACGTCCGGGCCTGCCCCGGCCAGCACCTCGAGCCGCGGCCGGTGCCACGCCACCAGCTCGGCGACGCTCAGCCCGTACCGGCCGCGGTATTCAGACCCATCGGCCAAGGCGGCACCGTACGGACCGACGGAAGCCGCGACCCACCGCGTCCGGCCATCACCGGCCACCTCGCCCCGGGCGGCCTGGGCCAGCTGCACGCTGCGCCGCATCAGCCGTGCCGCTTCGCCGCCGGCCAGGCCGCGGGTGGCGAAGCCACCAAACGAGGCCTGGTAGCTCGCGGTCGTCGCGATCACCGCGCCGGCCTGGAAGAACGCCAGGTGAGCGGCCCTGATCTCGTCGGGCGCGTCCATCAGCAGCCGCGCCGACCACAGTGCGTCGGACAGATCGTGCCCGCGCGCCTCAAGCTCCGTGGCCAGGCCTCCGTCCGTCACCAGCACGGCGCCGGGTGGCCCGGGAAAGTTCAGCATGGCCCGCCTAGCAGCCGACCGCCCCGTCGGTCAGCTCGCGGATCAGGTCGGCGTGCCCGTTGTGCCGGGCGTACTCCTCGATCATGTGCACGTAGATCCACCGCAGCGAGCAGGGTTCGCCGGCCCGGGTCCGGCCGGTGTCGCTGAGACTGCGGCCCGCGGCCGCTTCCCGGCTGGCCTGGCACTCGGCCTGCCAGGCGGCCAGGTCGGCGGCCCAGTCGGCGCCGTCCAGGGGCACCAGCTCGCTGTCTTCGGCGGCCGGGTCAAACCAGATGAAGGGGGCATCGGCCTCCCGCTGCAGGACCCGCCGGAACCAGGAGCGCTCGACCTCGGCCATGTGCCGGACCAGGCCATGCAGGGACAGCCGGGAGGTGGCCACCGGGCGCGCCTTACGCGCGTGATCGTCCAGGCCTTCACACTTGAGCAGCAGCGTGGTCCGGTGGTACTCCAGCCACGCCGCCAGCATCTGCCGCTCGTCCAGGCCGTCCATGACTGGCTCGGTCCGCCTTGGGTCAACCAGGTCTTTCACCATGATCCGGAGCCTACTGGCGGCCCAGTTCACAGCGACGTCAGGAAGTCGATGAGGCCAGGGAAATAATGCTCGGGGTCGTCGAACTGGGCCAGGTGGCTGCCGTCCGGGCAGTGCAGGTACCGGCCCTGCGGTAGCTGCCCGGCCAGCCAGCGCATGTGCCCGGGGTCCATGGTGTCGTGCGCCGCGCCGATGACCAGCGCGGGCACGTCGATGCCCGGCAGGTCGGCGGTGCGGTCCCAGTCTTCCAGCGTGCCGCTGAGGCCGAGTTCGCTCGGTCCCTGCATCGGCACGTAGATGGCCGGGTTGATGTGCGCCAGGGACCGGGTGACCGGTTCGGGCCACTCGGCCAGCGGCATGCGGCAGACATGCCAGCGGTAATGGTGCTCCATGAGCAGCTGCTCGTACCGTGGGTCGCTGGTTTCCCCGGTGGCCTCGAACCGCTTGATCTCGGCCAGCACGGCCTGGTCCATGGCGGGCATGAGGACGTCACGGGCGTAGTCGTTATACAGCCGAGCGCTGGCCATCATGTTGGAGATCACCAGCCCCTTCAGGTTCGCCTGGTAGCTGGTGGCGTACTCCAGGGCGAGCAGCCCGCCCCAGGACTGCCCGAGCAGGACGAAGTTGCTGCGGTCCAGCCCCAGGGCGCGGCGGACCTGCTCGACCTCATCGACGAAGCGGGCCAGATCCCACAGCGCGGGGTCGTCCGGCTGGTCGCTGCGGAACGACCCGAGCTGGTCGTAGTGGTAGTACTCGAGGCCGGCCTGCGGCAGCCAGTTATCGAAGCATTCGTAGAGCTCGCTGGTCGCCCCGGGGCCGCCGTGCAGCAGCAGCACCTTGACATCGGGGTTGCTGCCGACCTGCTTGGTCCACACCCGGAACTCCCCCGCTGGCGTGCTGACCGGGATCATGCGCTCCATGACGACAACCTAACCGGCGCGGCCGCCCAGGTTCAGGATGGACGCATGCGCGCGGTACTGGCGGCCTGGGGCCAGCCACAGGTGATCGGCCCGCTGGGCGGCGGGCACCGGAACCCGGTGCTGGAGTTGCGCCGTGGCCGGGAGCGCCTGGTCGCCCGCCGGTCCCGGCGGTCACCGGCCAGCCTTGACTGGGAGATCGGGCTGCTGGACCACCTCGCCCGGCACGGCCTGCGGGTCCCGGCGGCCGTCCCGGCGCTGGACGGCCGCTGGCACATCGACGGCGTGCTCGTGCAGACCTGGCTGGACGGCACTCCGCCCGGGCCAGCCGACTGGCCCGCGGTGACAGCCGCGGTGCGGCACCTGCATGAGCTGACCGCGCAGTGGCCGCAGCGCCCTGGCTTCGCGTCCACCCAGCAGCTGCGCAGCACGGACCGGGGCGGCGACGTGGACCTGTCCGCGATGCCGGCCGGCGCGGTGGCCGCCTGCCGCCAGGCCTGGGCCGGCCTGGCGGGCACTCCGCAGGCCGTGGTGCATGGCGACCTGGCCCCGGCCAACATCCGGATCTCCAGCGCCGGCCCAGGCCTGCTCGACTGGGACGAGGCGCGCGTCGACTACACCGACCTCGATCTGGCCGACCTCCCCGGCAGTGGCCTCCCGCCCGCCCGGCTGGCCGTGGCCCGCCGCGCCGTGACCGCCTGGGAAGCCGCTAACGGCTGGACCACCGAACCCCACTATGCCGAACGCCAGCTCGCGGTACTCGGCGTCGGCCAGCCCCCTGGAGCCGCTTGCTAGTCAGCCGCGGACGCGCTCGAATTGAGGCTGCAGGTCAGGCGGTACGCCGCAGCTCGTGTTCCACAGCCAGACGGATCCAGGACGACAATGAGCGGTCGTCGGCATCAGCTGCTCGCCGGACCCGCTCCAGCAGTTCAGGCGGGAAGCGGACTGGGACCGGGGCGCTCAACTGCACACCACGCCTTCGGCGCGCTGGCCCTTGTGGCTCCTGGTTTTCCGGCTGTAGAAGGCGGGTTCCTCTTC
>DATCUG010000258.1:0-3767 GCA_036567525.1 Streptosporangiaceae bacterium
CAGGCTGAGCTACACCGCCGCGGTGGAGTTCCAGAGCCCCTTTACGGAATCGAACCGTAGACCTTCTCCTTACCATGGAGACGCTCTGCCGACTGAGCTAAGGGGGCGACGGCTCTCGAACCACCGCGCCAAGAGAGCATACACGGCTGCGGCCCTGCACCCGAACTCGACGCTCATCCATGCGCCGCGACCGCACGGAAGGCAGCCAGAACCACCGGCCAGGCACCCGACAACGGGTCGATGACGCCGAAGTGACCGCCCCCCGCCAGCACATCCAGTTCCACCACATCACCCGCCGTCCGGGCCAGCTCAGCGAACGAACGGCTCATCGCGAACGGCACCCGGTCGTCGGCGGTGCCATGCACGATCCGCACCGGCACGCCGAGCGGAACCAGCCGCGCCGGGTCGGCCGCCGCGTACCGATCCGGCTGCTCCTCGGGACCGCCGCCGAGCAACGCGCCCGCCGCGTCATCATCGAGCCCGGCCCGGTAGCAAGCAGCGAGGTCACTGACCGGCGCCAGTGCGACCACCCCCGCCACGTCCGCACCAGAAGACCCCGAGACACCATCGGCACCAGCCCGGCCCGGCACCCCATGCCATGGGCTATCGGCACCGAGCCGGTGCCGCCCGGCCGACCACAGCGCCAGGTGACCGCCGGCCGAGTGCCCGGCCAGGATGACCCGCCCCGGACCAGCCGCGCCCGGAAGCGCCGAACGCACCAGCCCGGGCAACCGGTCCACCGCCGCTGCGACGTCATCAAATGTTCCAGGCCAGCCCCCACCCGGCTGCCCGGTCCGGCGGAACTCCGGCGTGCATACGACGAAATTTTCAGCCGCCAGCGCGGCCGACAGCGGCCCGAGATGGGTGCGGTCGTAAGCCGCCCGCCAGAACCCGCCATGCAGCAGCAGAACCAGCACCGGCGGCCGCGCAGCGTCGCGTAGCCCGAGACCGGGCGGCAGCCGCACGTCGACGACATGGGCCGGGCCTGGCCCGTAGCGGAGCACGTGGTCCGGCGGTGGGGCGGGCCTCGTCAGCACATCGCGCGGATCCAGGGCCGACACACCTTTCTTTCTCCCCGGTGCCCGGAAGGGGAACCCGTTTACGATCTGTCTCGTCAAACGTAGGTGTTGAACGCCAGCAGCAGGGAATGGTGTTCGCGCGGGCGACCCGAGCAGCCGAACGACACGCGAGGTCTCGACAAGGATGACCATGGCTAAGAGAGCACGGCCATGAAATCAGCCCGATCTGCAACGACAGCGCTTGGCGCAGTGGCGGGCGCAGCCATGGTGTCATCCGGCCTCGCGGGTGGGCTGCTCGGCGGGGCCAGCCCGGCTGATGCCGCGGTCACCGCGGTCGCCGCCCCCAATTCCTGCGGCTCCCCACCGGCTGCGGCCAGCGCCGCGCGCACCATGCCAGCCGGGCAGACCACGGTCACCCTGGACGCCGCGTTCCAGTCGGCCAGCACGCCTAAAGCCACCGCCAGTGCCAGCGCCAGCGCCAGCAAGTCCAGCAGCAGCGCTACACCAAAGAGCAGCGCCAGGAGCAGCGCTACCGCGAGCAGCAGCACCAGCGCGGCGGCCACGCCGAGCGCGTCGTCCAGTTCGTCCAGCTCCGCCGCCAGCCCGAGCAGCTCGGCCTCGGCCAGCCCGAGCGCGACCTCGGACCCGACGCCGACCCCGTCGCCTAGCAGCGGCTCTGGGTCGGCCAGCCCGACTCCGACGCCCACGCCCACTCCGAGCAAGACCAGCACACCGGTTCAGCTGTGCCTCGAAGTGCAGCCGATCACGACCAAGGCCAACCTGCACCCGGGCGACAACGCCAGCTACGCGATCTGGGTCTGGCCGGACGGCGGCGCGGCCAGCGGCGTCAGCGTGACGATCAGCGGCAAGGTGGCCAGCAGCTCGGCCACGCCCACGTTCACCGTGTGCCCGTCCGCGAGTGGCCGCACCTGTACGGTAGGGGGCATATCCAAGGGCAGCTCGGATGAGCTCCAGGCCAAGGTAAAGGTGCCGTCCGGCACCGCCGCGGGCCAGCGGGCCACGCTGTCCGCCAGCGCCAAGTCCAGCGACGCCACCGCACCGCCACCGGCGTCGGGCGCGATCACCATCACCGCCAAGCCGGCCAAGCCGGGTTCGCCGTCACCCACGCCGACCCCGTCCACCGGCACCACCACGACCCCGCAGGGCGTCGGCGCCACACTGCCGGCCGGAATCCTGCCCACCATTCCGGGCGCCACCAACCCGCAGGTCACGCTGCCCGAGCTGCCCAATCCGGAAAGCTCGCCGGGCGGCCTGTTCCCCACCGTTTCCCCCGGACCGAGCGCGAGCCCATACTCTGCTACTTTGCCTAACGCCCGTGACGTGCGGGTCGCCGACGCCGCTGCGACGTTCCCGTTCAGCACCCGCCTGATGGGCAGTGAGATCGTCGGGCTCGCGGTGCTAGCCGCGGCGATCGCCATCGCTATCGTCCGGTTCTCGCTGCGCACGCCCCGGCCGCAGCACGGCAAGGACTCGGGCGGCTAACTACTTAGCGACCCGCTCCACCATCGGCCGCATCACCCGCATCTCGGCCGCCAGCTTGGTCGCGTTCATGGTCAGCGACGCCACCACGCCGAACGTGTCGTTGTCCGCCCAGGTGCACAATGCGACGCTGCCCGGCACGCTGGCCTGGGCGTTGACGCACGCAGCCGACCCGCCGAGGGTGCCTGGGCTGGTCACGAACGCGCCCTTGGACTGCTGGGTGAAGCTGGAGATGAAGTCGCTGGCCGAGACGCCGGACAGGTTCCCGCCGACGAACAGGATCATCTGCGGCGACGAGCCCGCGCTGTCCTCATAAACGGCGGACACCACGTGACTGGCCTGGCCGGCGCTCTTCGCGATCACCTGCCGCTGCAGCGCTGCCAGGTTGCCCTGCTTCTCCAGCTGCGGGCGCCGGATGTAGGCGCCCAGCCGGTCCGGCGCGACCAGCACGTGAGCCGGGCCGTGGCCGCCGAACACGCCGAGCACGTCCGCGATCCCGGCTGCCGCGATAACCGCGGCCAGCCCGCCAGCCACCAAGATCATCCGGCGGGGGCGGCGCTGCCCGGGCCGACGGCCAGCTCGCCCGGGCCGACGGCCAGCCCGGCCGGGCCCGGCTGGCCGGGCCGACCGCTCGGCCGGCTGACCCAGGTCGGTGCCCGTCTGGTCGGTGTCCCAGTCAACCGACGGATGAGCCGCGCCCGCGCTGGCCGAACGCCGCTTCCTGCCCCGCCCGTCCGTATCCGGCGCCGCGGCCGGCCGGTCCGCGGTGGGCCAGTCCGTGCCAGACCGGCCGGCAGTGCGCCGGTCGGCGGGGGCCAGGCGCGCGTCAGTATCCACGGCCGACTGCGGCCCGCTGCCCGCCCAGTAACCGGACGGATCGTCCAGCGCGACCTGCGGTCCGGTGCCGGGCTGATATGTACGGATGCTGCCCAGCGGCCCGCTACCGGGTGACCTGTCCAGCGGCCCGGTACCCGGTGACGTGCCCAGCGGCCCGGTGCCTGGTGACGTGCCCAGTGGGCCGGTGCCTGGTGACGTGCCCAGCGGCCCGGTACCCGGCGACCTGCCGGGGTCCGGCTGCATTTCCACCGCTGTCTGGTAGCGGAGCCGGGGGCCGCTGCGTGCGGAGGCCGGCTGCGCCGCCGCACCCGGTTCGGCCGGGCGGCGCCGGGCGCCGCCCGGTTCTCCGGCCCACGGCGCGGCCGCCCGCTCCGGAACGGCACCGTCCGGAGCGGGTTGCGCCGGTGCCCG
>DATCUG010000259.1:0-2085 GCA_036567525.1 Streptosporangiaceae bacterium
CACCTCAAGTCGTGACCGGTGCGGTACCCGGCCGCGGGTGCTAACGCGACCGGGGACACCGGGCTGATCATCGTGACCTGGCCGGCCGCCCGTGAGTGCCGCCCGCGCCGCCGGGCAATCCACCAGCCCGGCATGCCGAGCACCAGCAGCGGCACGCCGATCGCGAACAGCAGCCGCAGCACACCGAGCTGATGCAGGTCGAACGGGACCAGCTTGTGCGTCATCCGGGCCAGGTACAGCAGGAACGCGGTGATCGCGGTGACCCAGGGGAACCGCCACTTGGTCATCACCAGGTCGACCACGATCGTGCCGAGCAGCGCACCGGCCGTGTAGTAGGCGTACACGCCGGGGTCGAGCATGATCCGCGCCGCCACCGCGACCAGC
The DNA here is from genome assembly GCA_036567525.1 of Streptosporangiaceae bacterium. Taxonomy (GTDB): domain Bacteria; phylum Actinomycetota; class Actinomycetes; order Streptosporangiales; family Streptosporangiaceae; genus RYN-230. The sequence goes on from DATCUG010000259.1 coordinate 385, forward strand.
AGCACGGCCTGCCAGCGGCCGCGGCGCACCGCCAGGCCGCCGGCCGCGACACCGAGGATGAGCTGGGCCGACCGGTCCCACCACGGGGTCCGGGGAGTCATCACGCCGAGCACGCGCAGCGCCGACGACGGGTTGTTCGGGATCGTGAACTGACCCACCGACGACAGCGTCCGCGGGTCGGCGGCCAGGAACGGCAGCCAGGCCACGGCCACCCCGCCGGCGAACGCGCCCAGCGCGGCCAGCCACTGCCGCCGGGGCAGCACGAAGATCAGCGCGACGAACGCCGCCGCCCACGGCTTGGCGTCCGTCGCCGCGGCCAGGGCCAGCCCGGCCCACAGCGGGTTGCGCCGGGCCACCGCGTGCAGCGCGGCCACCGAGAAGCACAGCGCGAGCAGGTCGTCGAGGTGCGCGAAGTGGGTGGTCAGCTCGGTCCACACCGGCAGGAAGAACAGCCCGGCCAGGAAAAGCCGGATCTGCTTGGCCTGTTCGCTGGCGGGCAGCAGCCGCCAGACGCCGCACAGCACGACCGGGCCGGTGGCCGACATGAGCAGCACGGCCGCCAGTTCGCCCTGGCCCGGGCCGATCAGCCGGAGCACCCCGGAGGTGGCCAGCGCCAGCGGGCCGATCTGCAGGTCCGGGTGGGCCGCGTAGAGGTGCAGGCCGGTCCCCGGGCCGGTGCCGAACAGCAACTGGCCGCCCTGGGCGAAGAAGTGCCAGGACTGCCCGCTCATCTTGAGCGCCACCTGCAACGCGACCCAGACCGCCGTCCACGGCCAGAGCAGCCACCACGGCCAGGACACCCGGCGCGGCGAGAACCGGGCCGGCTCGGCCGGGCCCGTCACCGCGGGCTGGGTCGGCGCCGCGGCCGGCGGGTCCTTGAACCAGTCCTCCAGCCACGGTTCGGGGTCCTGCTCCGGGACCGGGGGCCACGGGCGGCCCGGTGGCGGCCATCCGCCCGGCAGCGACGGATGCTCCGTGATCGAGGGATGGATGTACCCCGGCGGGGCTGGCGAAGCCTCCTTGGCTAGGTATGTGCCGCCCCTCATAGGCCGGGCAGGACAATTTCGCGGCAAATCACCGCACTAGTATCCACGGGCCGGGGGTGGGAAATCGGTCAATCGGCTAATTCCTTGGACACCCAGTGCGAAACCTTTTCAAGGCGGTAAGAAATTCGTAAGAAGTGGTAAGGGCGGGGCTGTTCCACAGCACCCTGGCGCGGCTAAATCCCGTTGCGGGGCGCGCCGCTGACCTGGTTACCTCGAAGCGAGGGACCGCTGGGCAGCGTACCGGAAGGGGGCCACGGTGGGTCACGTCGAGGTGGCGCACCTGAGCCAGGCACTGCCGGACGGGCGGGTGCTCCTCGGCGACGCCTCGTTCCGGGTCGGCGAAGGTTCGGTGGCCGCCCTGGTCGGGCCGAACGGGGCGGGCAAGACCACGCTGATCCGGCTCATCGCCGGCGACCTGACCGCGCAGTCCGGCACGGTCACGGTCAGCGGCGGGCTGGGCGTGATGCGCCAGTTCGTGGGGAGCGTGCGGGGTGATGGGACGACCGTACGGGACCTGCTGCTGTCGGTGGCCGCGCCCCGGGTCCGTGAGTCGGCGGCCCGGCTGGCCGCCGCCGAGCAGGCCATGGCCACCCGGGATGACGAGCGGGCCCAGCTCCGCTACGCCGCCGCCCTGGCCGACTGGGGTGACGCCGGC
>DATCUG010000260.1:0-3502 GCA_036567525.1 Streptosporangiaceae bacterium
AAGGCTGAGCGGGCGGCGGCCGGCGCCGCCCCGGACGGCGCGAGCCCGCCGGCCGCCGGAGCAAAGCCCGCCGCCGTGGCCGTGGCCAAGCCCGGCCCGGACGGGACCGGGCCGGATGGTGCTGGGCCGGATGGCGCCAGGCCGGAAGAGATCCAGGAGGCCGGGCTGCCGCCGATCGTGACTGCGCCGCGGTCGGTGCTGCGCCGCAGGCGGCGGGACCGCGGTCCCGCCCGCCGGGCCGAGCAGGCGCCACCGAACGTGCCCACACCCGAGCATCACAGCTACGACCGGCCCACCCCGTCGGCCGGGGTGAGCCCGATCGGCTCGCTGAGCAAACCGGGCCGGGTCACCGTTGAGGGCCGGGTCCGAGCGGTGGAGATCAGGCCGGTGGAACGGAACTCGGTGCTCGCCGCGGACATCGCCGACTCCACGGGCGACCTCACCGCGCTGTTCTACGGCCGCTCCCACATCCCTGGCATCGTGTGCGGGGCCCGGATCCGGTTCCGCGGCTCGGTGGGCATCCGGGCCGGCGGCCCGGTCATGATCAACCCTGCCTATGAGCTGCTGTCGGCGGATCCGGGTGCGCCGCCAGACGGGGAAGACTCCTAACGCGGGTGGCCGGACACGGGCATGACCACGGGCCTGCGCTGACCGCGACCGGGCGGCACCGGGGCCGGCTAGCCGCCGTGCTGGCCATCACGGTCACGATCGCCGTTGGGGAGATCATCGGCGCCGCGCTGTCCGGGTCCCTGGTGCTGCTGGCCGACGCGGCGCACATGGCCGCCGACGCGGCCGGCGTCGGGCTGTCCCTGCTGGCCGCGCACTTCGCCAGCAAGCCCGCGACCGACCGGCGCACGTTCGGCTACGCCCGGCTGGAGATCCTCGCGGCCACCGCGAACGCGCTGCTGCTGCTCGGCATGGCGACGTTCATCCTGATCGAGGCGGCCCGGCGGCTGGCCACGCCCGAGCCGGTGAGTACCGGGCTGATGGCGTTCTTCGGGATAATCGCGCTGGCTGGCAACGGCGCGTCGCTGATGCTGCTGCGCCGGGCGCAGGCGGACAGCCTGAACGCGCGCGGCGCGTTCCTGGAAGTGGCCTCGGACACGTTCGGCGCGGTGGCGGTCATCGTGACCGCCGTGGTGGTCACGCTGACCGGGTTCACCCGGGTCGACCCGATCGCGTCGCTGCTGGTCGGCGTGCTGATCCTGCCGCGGACCTGGCGGCTGCTCCGGGACGCGGTGGACGTGCTGCTGGAGGCCAGCCCGCGGGGCATCGACCTGACCGAGGTGCGGCGGCACATGATCGGCCTGGACGGCGTCATCGACGTGCACGACCTGCACGCGTGGACCATCACCTCCGGGCTGCCGGTGCTGTCCGCGCACGTCGTGGTGGACGCGGGCTCGCTCAGCCGGGGCTGTGGCCCGGGCATCCTGGACCAGCTGCAGGAGTGCCTGCGCGGTCATTTCGACGTCGAGCACTCCACGTTCCAGCTCGAGCCGTCCGGGCACGCCGATCACGAGCCGTCGGTGCACGACTGAGGCGGCTCCTTTCTGAGGCGGTTCACGTCTGAGGTGGCTATTGCGCCCGGCTAGTTACTGTGCAGTAATGAAGGTTGGCCATTCCCCGGGGCGCTGGAGGCCGCCGTGAGCACTTACGACCACTACGCCACCCCTGTCGAGCCCGGCACCTGGGACGTGCCTGCCGCCGGGACCACCAAGTTCAGCTGGGAATACGACGACGGCCGGGGCCGCCTCCTCGACCTGTACCAGCGCGGCAAGGACAAGCAGTGGGACGCGGCCAAGCGGATCGACTGGGACCTGCCGGTGGACCCGGCCAATGTGATGGAGACGCCGGATGAGTTCTGCCCGATCTACGGATCGCGGCAGTGGAACGTGCTGACCGAGGCCGAGCGCAAGGAACTCGGCCACCACCTGGGCGCCTGGCTGTTCAGCCAGTTCCTGCACGGTGAGCAGGGTGCGCTGACCGTGGCGGCCCGCATCGTCGAGTCGGTGCCGGACATGGACTCGAAGTTCTACGCGGCCACCCAGACCATGGACGAGGCCCGGCACGTGGAGCTGTACTCCCGGTTCATGCGGGAGAAGGTCGGGCTGTACTACCCGGTCAACCCGGACCTGGCCAAGCTGCTGGCCGACGCGCTCAGCGACTCCCGCTGGGACCTGCCCTACCTGGGCATGCAGGTACTCATCGAGGGGCTGGCCCTGGCCGCGTTCGGCGTGCACCGGGACATGGCGGCCAACCCGCTGGTCAAGCAGCTACTGGCGTACGTGATGCAGGACGAGGCCCGGCACGTTGCGTTCGGCCGGCTCGCGCTGCGCGACTACTACGCCGGGCTGACCGATGCCGAGCGGGCCGACCGCGAGGAGTTCGTGGTCGAGGGCTGCTACCTGATGCGCAACCGGTTCCGCGCCCAGGAGGTGTGGGAGCGGATGGGCTACGACGTGGCCGAGTGCCTGGAGTTCACCGAGCACTCCCCGGTCCAGCAGGCGTTCCGCACGCTGCTGTTCAGCCGGATCGTGCCGTGCGTCAAAGACATCGGGCTGTGGGGGCCGAAGGTTCAGCACGCCTACGCCGACCTGGGCGTGCTGGACGCGGCCAAGACCGACCTCGAGGCGCTGATGCGCGACGACGAGGACATCGCCGACCGGATCGACCGGCAGAAGGCGGACGACGCCCGGTACGCGGCCGAGCTGGCCGCCCGCCAGGCCGAGGTGACCGCGGCCGTGGCGGACGGCGCCAGCTGATTCCCCGGTTACCAGCAGATGGCGGGCGACTGGCGGAGGTAGCTGCCCTCGGTCAGGGCGCGGATCAGGAAGGCGGCCACGTCGGCCCGGGAGATCTTGGACAGGCCGGGCGGCGGGTAGTCCGGGCGGATCCGGTACTCCCCCCGGGCCGGCGCGTTGACCAGCCGGGTCGGCCGGACCAGCGTCCAGTCCAGGCTGCTGGCCCGGATCACCTGCTCCATCGCGCGCACGTCGGCGAACGGCTTGGCGAAGATCCGCGGCAGGATGATCTTCACCAGCCGGCCTTGATCAGGATCTTCTTTGCTGAACGCTCCTGCCGCGGAGACGCAGATGAGCCGGTGCGTACCCGTCTTGGCCATGGCCTGGGTCACGGCGGCCGCCGCGGTGGCCAGCAGGTGCGGGGTCCTGGCGCCGCGCGGGCCGAGCGCGGACACGACCGCGTCCGCGCTGGCCAGTGCGGCGGACACCGCGTCCGGGTCGGTCGCGTCGCCCTCGGTCACCGTGATCCCGGGGCGGCGGGGCACCGCCGCCCCGTTCCGGGCCAGCACGTGCACCGGGTACCCGGCGTCGGCCGCCCAGCTCAGCACGTGCCCGCCGATCCCGCCGGTGGCGCCCAGGATGGCCAGCCGCAGCGGGCCGGGACCCGGGCCGCTGACCGCGGTCATGCCGCCGCCCCGTGACTGGCCGCGGCCGGCGAGCAGTCCGCGGCCGGGTCCGGCGCCGTCTCTTCCTGGCCATGC
>DATCUG010000261.1:0-8003 GCA_036567525.1 Streptosporangiaceae bacterium
CGCGGCCGCCCCGCACAGCGCGCCGGCCCAGCCGGTGCCGACCCCCGCCCCTGCCCCCGCCCCCGCCCCGGTTCCGGTCCCGGGGGCCGGCCGCGGGCCAGCCGGGGAGATGCCGGACATCCCCCGGGTCAAGGTGCACGCCGCACCGGGCGAGCACCCGCTGCTGGAGTTTGTCCACCCGACGCTCGGCCTGCTCGGCCTGGGCCTGTGGTTCATCTACGTCGGCACCCACCATCAGCCGCTGGCCTGGGTGGCGTTCGGCGTGCTGGTGCTGACCATCGCCGCCGGGCTGAGCTGGCTGGTGCGCTCGGCCCGGTCCGCGTGGGCGGCGGGCGGCCCGCGCCGGATCCTGCCCGGCCGGCTGGCCCTGCTGCACGGGCTGCTGGCCACCAGCACGTTCGCCCTGGTGGTGCTCACCGCGCTGGTGGCCAGTCACGGCTGAGCCGCCCGACTGAGCCGCGCGGATCAGTCAGAGGTGCAGCCCTTGCGGCTCGGGGCCGAGCAGCGCCACGGCCAGGGCCAGCACCGACACCGCCGCCACGGCCAGCGCGATGAGCAGCAGGCGGCGTGGCCGGTCCACGATGCCGGGCACCCCGGCCAGCCGGCCGGTCAGCCAGACCACCCCGCTCAGCACCAGGACGACCAGCCCGGCGGCCACGTCCCGGCGCAGGATCACCCCGCCGATGGCGGCGAACGCGATGGCCGTGCGCAGCCAGGCCAGGCTGGTCCGGGCCCGGGCCAGCCCGGGGTCCGGGTCGGCACGGCCCGCCCGGGCGCCGGCGCGGCTCACCGGGCCAGCACCACCAGCACCGCCGCGACCAGGCCAACCGCGGTGATGGTGACCGCGAGCACCACCGGCAGCCAGGACCGGGGCAGCGGCTCGCCGCGGCGGATCGCGCGCTGGTTGGCCGTCCACTCCCGGTAGCTGAGCATCGCGAGGGCCCCGCCGAGCAGGATCAGCGGGATGCCGATGGCGTGCCGGCCCCAGCGGATGCCGTGGAACGGCGGCAGCAGCTGGATGACCGCCAGCCCCGCCGCCACCAGGGCCAGCGCGGTGCGGATCCAGGCCAGGAACGTCCGCTCGTTGGCGAACGTGTACCGGGCATCGGGCTCGTGCTCGGCCGGGCGCGGGGCCGCCCCGGCGGGCTGCTGCTCCCCAGGCGGCGCAACCGGCTGGTGCCCGGGCTGGCCAGCGGGCTGGCCCGGCGCCGGTGAGCCAGCCCGGCCGCTGGCGTCCGTGGCTGCCTCCTCCCCCGGCCCGGCGGCCGTCTTCCGTCCCAGAAACATCATCCTCTCTGGGGGATCTTTCCCGGGCCAGCGGGAGCCACTATGCAAGTAGCAACCAGGAGTGCCCAGATGACGGACATGAAGCCAGCCGGGACCACCCGGCCACCGGACGCCGACGCGGCCGCCGCGCTAGGCCGCCGGTACCTGATCCGGTTCGAGGAGGACACCCTCCGGTCGCGGCCACTGTGGATCCGGGTGATCATCGAGTTCGCGGGCACGTTCCTGCTCGTGACGGTGGCCGCCGGGGCCGGTGTGATCAGCTACTACGCGGGCGGGCACCCGATCAGCCGGACCGCCGCGGTGATCGCGCCCGGCGCCCTGGTGATGGCGCTGATCTACGCCTGGGGGCCACTGTCCGGCCTGCACATCAACCCGGTGGTCACGCTGGCTTTCGCCGTCCGCCGGGTGTTCCCGGCCAACTGGGTGCTGCCGTACTGGATCGCCCAGTTCGCCGGGGCCATCCTGGCCGCGCTGTTCCTGCAGGCCGTGTTCGGCCATGTCAGCCAGGGCGGCAACTATCCCATCGCCACGCACGGCGGCGAGTGGCGGGCGTTCGTGATGGAGATCGCGCTGACCGCGATCCTGGTCACCGTGATCCTGAACACCGCCACCGGGCACCGGAGCATCGGCCACAACGCGGCCATCGCGGTCGGCTCGACCGTGGCGCTGCTCGGCTTGTTCGCCAGCCCGATCAGCGGCGCGTCGATGAACCCAGCCCGGACGCTCGGCCCGGACATCGTGGGCGCCAACTTCACCGGCTGGTGGGTGTATGTGCTCGGCGACAGCATCGGCGCGCTCATCGCGGTGTGCCTGATCGGCCTAGTCCGCGGCGTGCCCGGCCGGGCCGAACGGGAGGCGGCCGAAGGTACCGCAGTGCCCAGCTGACCACGCGCACCAGGCCCGCTACCAGGGCACCCTGCGGCGGCTGACACGGGGGTCAGCTCCAGAGTCGCGTGTGCCTGCCGAAAGTTGGAAGATGGGCTGCATGAAAGCTCATCGAACACTCCAGCTCCTTGTGCTGGTCGGTGCGCTAGGCGTGGGCCTCGCCGCCTGCGGAAGCAGCAGCAACAACTCCGGGTCGAGCCCGTCGCCGAGCGCAGCCACGCCGGCCACGTCGGCACCGGCCACCACGGCGACCGGATCCTCCGCCGCCGCCACCATCACCCACAACTGGGAAAAGTTCTTCAACGCCAAGACCCCGGTCGCGCAGCGGGTCGCCCTGCTGCAGAACGGGTCGGCCTTCGCGTCCGTCATCCGGGCCCAGGCCGGGTCCGGCCTGGCGTCCACCGCGAGCGCGAAAGTCAGCAAGGTCATAGTGACCTCGTCCAGCCAGGCCACGGTTAAGTACTCGATCCTGGTCAGCGGCGCGACGGCATTGTCCAACCAGACTGGCGTGGCCGTTATGCAGGACGGCACCTGGAAAGTCGGGCTGGCCAGCTTCTGCGGGCTGCTGACCCTGGAGAACAACGGGAAGACGTCCGGTCTCCCGTCACTCTGCAAGACCGCCGGCTAGTCACGTGGTCCGCTCGGTAGACACACCCGCCGAGCGGGCGACGCCGGTACGCCGCGGCAGCCGCTCGCTCGCCCTGGCCGTGCTGGCCGCGGTGCTGTTCCTGACCTTCCTCGACAACACGATCGTGAGCGTGGCGCTCGGCAGCGTGCAGACCGAACTGCACGCGGGTGTGAGCTCCCTGCAGTGGGTGGTCAGCGCGTACGCGCTGACGTTCGCCGGCGCCATGCTCGCGTTCGGCATGGTCGGCGACGAGTTCGGCCGCAAGCGGGTGATGCTGACCGGGGTCGGCATCTTCTGCGCCGGCTCGGTGCTGGCCGCGCTGGCGCCCAACATCGGGGTGCTGATCGCCGCCCGCGCGGTGATGGGCCTGGGCGCGGCGGCCAGCGAGCCCGGCACGCTGTCCATGCTCCGGCACATCTACACCGAGCAGCGCAGCCGGGCCCAGGCCATCGGTGTCTGGACCGCGGTCTCCGCGCTGGCCCTGGCCCTCGGCCCGGTGGTCGGCGGCGCGCTGGTCGGGGTGTGGGACTGGCGTGGCATCTTCTGGTTCAACCTGGCCTTCGGCCTGGCCGCGCTGATCGCCGGGGCGCTGGTCCTGCCGGAGAGCGCCGACCCGGACGCGCACCGGGTGGACATCGCCGGCACCGTGCTGGGCGCGGCCGCGCTGACCGCGTTCGTGTTCGCCATCATCAACGGGGAGAGCGCCGGGTTCGGCTCGCCCAGCGTGATCCTGCTGCTCTGCCTGAGCGCGCTGGCCACGGCGGCGTTCTTCTGGCGCGAGAGCCGGGCCGCGCATCCGCTGCTGGACCTGCGCTTCCTGCGGGTGCCCGCGTTCCTGACCGCGAACATCGTCGCGTTCTGCGCCTACTTCGCGACGTTCGCCGTGTTCTTCTTCAGCGCGCTGTACCTGCAGGAGGTGGCCGGTTACACCGGCTATCAGATCGCGCTGGTCTTCCTGCCGATGACCACGCTGATGATCGTCTCCTCGGTGCTGGCCGGCCGGTGGACCGATCCGTCCGTGCCGCGCTGGTCCATCTTCATCGGCAGCCTGCTGTTCGGCGGCGGGCTGCTGCTGACCACGCTCACGCTCAACCCGGACCCGGCCTACCTGCCGCTCGCCGCGGCGCTCGCGCTGACCGGCATCGGCATCGGCGCCACCGTGGTGCCGATCACCTCGGCCGCGCTGTCCGCGGTGCCGCCCGCCCGGTCCGGCATGGCCGCGTCGGCCACCAATACCAGCCGGGAGATCGGGGCGCTGACCGGGGTGGCCGTCCTGGGCGCGCTGGTCAACGCGCAACTGCGGTCCAGCCTGACCAGCCGGCTGCATCACCTGGGCATCCCGGACACGTTCCAGGCCATCGTGATCAAGGCCATCGAGACCGGCGGGGTGCCGTCCAGCGGGCACACCAAGGGGGCCGGTGGCGCGGCCGGGGCCGGGCAGGGCAAGCTGGTGCAGGAGGTCATCCACGCGGCCTACAACGCGTTCTACGCTGGGCTGCGCGCCGCGCTGCTGCTGGCGGCCATCCTGGTGCTGGTGGCCGGGCTGGTCACGTTCATCATGCTCAGCCGGCGGCCGCGGTCAGCTGACCCCAGCCCCTAGAAAGATTTACCTTTTCCTGCCCTGAGCTGCGGAACTCCATTGCTGCCCGGGCACGTTCGGGGAGTTGGCGCCAGTCGCCGTCAACGATCCGGGTCATCGAGCTCATCCACGGCCAGCCCGGCGAGCCGCAGGACTGGATCAACGTGGTCGGCATCACCGCCACCCTGGACCGGCTGGTCAGCCAGCGCCGGGCCAAGCCGGCCGTGCTGGTCATGCCGGACGTGAACGGCGCACAGCGCATCTCGCTGCAATGCCTCAACCAGGCCGGCGGCCCGCAGGACCTGACCTACCTGGCCCAGGAGCTGCCGCTGGCCATCGCGCACCGGTTCCGGGTCGACCCACCCGGCCCGGCCTGGGCGGTGGCCGGCTACTCCGAGGGCGGGTTCTGCGCGGCCAACATGGCGCTGCGCTTCCCGGCCAGGTACGGCTTCGCCGGCGTGCTGAGCGGCTACTTCAAGCCGGCCAGGAACCAGCTGGAGTTCCCGCTGCGGCAGGTCAGCCCGTTCGGCGGGAACCGCAAGCTGGCGGCCCGGAACACACCCCTGGACGAGATCCGCACGCTGCGGCTGGGCACGCCGATCCCGCAGTTCTGGCTGGGTGCGGGCACCGCGAACAAGGACGACGTGGCCGCCGCCGAGGTGTTCTGGCAGGAACTGAGCCTGCGCCAGGCCGGCGTACCGCTGATCCTGACCCGGGGCGGCGGGCACGACATGACCACCTGGCGGGCCGAGGTCCCGGCCATGCTGTCCTGGATGACGCCCCGGCTGGCCCAGGCCGCGGCGGCGGCCATGGCGCCCCACCCCCGGCCGTCCGGCACCGCCGCACCGCACCACAAGCGGCACCACCGGCGGGCCAGGCACCCGGCGCTGGCCGCGCCGCGGGCCGCCGCCCCGCACTCAAGTTGACGGTGCTGACCAGGCAGTATGCCGCGACCGCCGGCCGGCGGGTTTCGCACCCGGGCCGGGGCGGCTAACCTCGGGAGTCAGACGTCCGGAGCGCACCCGGGCAGATTGGCAGGTGCCCTCGATGCCTGCTGCAGCCACCTCCCTGCACAATGCCGGACTGGCCATCGCCACGCTGGTGTGCTGGGTGTTCACGGCCAGCCTGGGTGGCTACATGCTGCGCGGGCTGATCGCCCATGACGGGTTGCGCAGGCAGCTGACGGTCCGGGACGGGCTGCATCCGGGTGTGCTGGTCGGGCATTTCAGCCTGGCCCTGATCGGGCTGGTGACCTGGATCTGCTACCTGATCAGCGCGCGGGAACCGGTCGCCTGGCTGGCCGTCGCCCTGCTGGTGCCCGGGATCGGCCTGGGCATCACCACGGTGACGCTGTGGACTCCTTACCCTCGCTCCCCGGCCACGGCCGGGCCCGGTCAGGAATCGCCCCGGCCGGCCCCAGCCGGGCCACCAGCCCCCGGGCAGCCGCCGCCCGGCCCAGCGTCGCAGGCCGGGGACGCCGTCAGCGACCGGGTGACCGACGCCATGCTGGCCCGGGCGCTGACCGATGAGGCGCTGACCAGGAAGCTCATCGACGAGATGATCGCTAGCCTGGCGACCGCCGCGGACCAGGAAGCGCGGAAGAAGCAGAAGGGCTACCCGGCGGCGCTGATCCCGTTCGCTCATGGGATAGGCGCGGTGGTCACGTTCTCGCTGGCCGTGATCACCGCGGCCGGCATGCGGTGACGGCCCGCACCGCCCGGCGCACCGCGGTGCTCACACGTCGGTGACCAGCCCGGCGCGGGCCACGCCGATGTCCCCGTCGTATCCGGTGGCCGCGGCCGCCCGGGCCGCGCCGTGGCCGGTGCCCGGCCACAGGTGAGTCAGCAGCAGCCGGGCCACCCCGGCCTGGGCCGCGTGCCGCCCGGCCGCCCGCGCCGAGGACAGGAACGGCTGGTCGTCCGGCGGCACCTGGTCGAGGTAGGTGGCCTCGGCCAGCAGCAGGTCGGCGCCCTGGGCCAGGCCGGTGATCCCGGCGCCCCCGCTGTCCCCGGTGTAGGCGAGTACCCGGCCGGCGGCGACCAGCCGCAGGCCGGCGTTAGGCAGCCAATGGGGTAGCAGTGTGGTCCCGGCCTGGAACGGGCCGATGCGGAGCTGATCGCCGGGCCGGAATTCGGTCACCGTGACCGCGCCGGAAAGCATGCCCGGCCGGTCCAGGGCCAGCACCGCGTCCAGCGCGCCCGGCGGCGCGTACACCGGCAGCGGCGGCAGCGGGTCAGCGCCCAGCGCGCGGGCCCGCAGCAGCGGGTTCAGGTCAGCGCAGTGGTCGGGGTGCCCGTGGCTGATGTACACGGCATCCAGTTCCGCCGCGCTGAGCCGCTGCAGCAGCCGGGGCAGGGTCGCATACCCGGCGTCGACCAGCAGCCGGAACCCGTCCTGCTCGATCAGGAAACCGCTGCACGCCTGGCCCGCTTCCGGCCAGGCGCCGCAGCCGCCCAGCACGGTCAGCCGCACCGCCCGGTCAGCGCCAGCGCGGGTGGTGCCAGGGCGGGCCGCCGCCCCACGGCGGCCCGTAGCCAGCCCCTGCCCCCCGGCGCAGCCGGCGCCGGATCCGCCCGGCGACCAGCACCCCGGCCAGCATGAGCAGCAGCCAGAAAATCAACACCACTTTCAGGAACGCCAGTGCCAGCCACCCGCCGGAGGACAGCAGCACGGCCGTCACCAGCAGGAGCAGAAAGAGCGGGGCCACCGGGGGACGGTGCCGCCGGGCCGGCCAGGGCCGGCCAGCCCGTGCGGCCAGCGCAGCCGGTGCGGCTGGCGCGGCGCGCGGCGTGGGCACCGGCTCCGGCAGGTCGGCCAGGACTGGGCGCAGCTCGCCGAACGTCGTCGCGTGCAGCGCGGTTGCGACCCGCTCGTCCAGCTCGTCGCGGGTCAGCCGGCCCGCCGCGAAGTGCTCCTGCAGCCGGGCCGTGACCCGGTCCCGGTCCGCGTCTGACGCGCGGATGTGCTCATCCATGGCCTGTCCCCTCGTCCATCTCGGCGTCGTCGTCCTGCTGCCCGGCCAGGTCCGCGCCGGCGTCGCCGTACCCCGCGTCCTGGCCGCCGTCCTCATCGCCGCCGGCCGCGTCCTCGCCGTCGGGCGCATCCTCGCCGTCGGCCGCGTCCTGAGTGTCACCCTCATCGCCGTCACCGGCCAGGATCTGGTAGATGCCGCGCCGGGTCGCGGCCAGCAGCTCACCGGCCGCGCGGATCTGCTCCGGGGTGCCCGCGTGCGCGATCTGCGCGACGCTGCCGCCGAGCCGGGCCGCCTGCATCAGCAGGCCGCGTACCTCGCCCGGCGGGCCCTCGGCCATCGCCTCCCAGGCCGGCCGGGCCGTCTCCGGGTTGTCCGCGATATGCCGCTGGCCGGCCTCGGTCAGCCGGAACGTGCGGCGGCCGCCCGACTCGACCCCGGTGATCAGGCCCTCGTCGGCCAGCTGGGCCAGCGCCGGGTAGACCGCGCCCGGGCTGGGCCGCCACGCGCCGCCGCTGCGCTCCTCGATCTCGGACATGATCTGGTACCCGTTGCGCGGCTCCTCGCGCAGCAGGGCCAGGATGGCGGCCCGCACGTCGCCGCGGCTGGCCTTCGGCCCGCGCACCGGTCCGGGCGGCCCCGGCCACCAGGCG
>DATCUG010000262.1:0-2277 GCA_036567525.1 Streptosporangiaceae bacterium
ACCGGGACACCGCCGGCTCGCCGAGGTCAGCGGCGCGGTAGCGCCCGCTGGGTGGCCGCGTGGTGATCAGCCGGAGCAGCGCCGCCGCGGCCAGTTCCGGCTCCGGCCGGTCCGAGATGTCTTCCCCGGGGAAGGCCTGCTGGTGCAGGTCGGTGCGCATGTCACCGGGATCGAACGCATAGCAGCGCAGGGCCGGCTGTTCGGCGGCCAGGATGGCGGTGAGCTGGTCCAGGGCGGCCTTGGCCGAGCCATAGCCACCCCAGCCGGGGTAGGCCTCGGTGGCCGCGTCCGAACTCACGTTGACGATGGTTCCGGCCGCCGCGGCCAGCGGGCCGGCCAGCAGCTGGATGAGGGCCAGCGGGGCGAACAGGTTGGCCGCGTAGACGCGGCTCAGCTCGTCCAGCGGGTAGTCGCGCAGCTCCGGCTGCGGGCTGGGGCCGAGCCGGCTGGCGTTGTTGACCAGCAGGTCGAGGCGGCCGAGCCGGTGCACTTCGGCGGCTAGCTGGGCGCGGTGTGCCGGGTCGGTGACGTCGCCGGGCAGCTCGGTCACGCCGGGCAGCCCGCGCATGGCGCCGGCCAGCAGGCTGGGCCGCCGGGCGTCGACCACGAGGGACCAGCCACGCTCGGCCAGGGCATGCGCGGTGGCGCGGCCCAGGCCCAGCGACGCTCCGGTGATCACGGCAGTAGGCATCTGCGTCTCCACAATCTGTCGGCTGATGCCATACTGGTAGTTGAAGTCAACTTCAAGTCAAGCGCTGACCCTGGGCGAGCGGCGATCTGGGCGGGGGAGAGGGGCGGCTCGGCCCGGGGCGAGCGGCGACGGAGCCCGAGGGGAGCCGCATGCACACCACCGACTTGCTGACCGTCGGTGAGATCGCCCGGCGCAGCGGTTTCGCCGAGTCGGCCATCCGGTACTACGAACGGCTCGGCCTGCTCGCGGCCAGCCGGACCGCGGGCGGGCAGCGCCGGTTCGAGCGCAGCACGCTGCGGCGGCTGGCGTTCATCCGGGCCGCGCGGAACGTCGGCCTGAGCCTGGCCGAGGTGGCCGGCGCGCTGGACTCGCTGCCGGCCGGCCGCACCCCGACCCGTGCCGACTGGACCCGGCTGTCCCGCGGCTGGCGGGAGCGGCTGGATGAGCAGATCGACGCGCTGGCCGCGCTGCGCGACGGCCTGGACTCGTGCATCGGCTGCGGCTGCCTGTCCCTGCAGCGGTGTGCCATCTCCAACCCGGGCGACACCGCCCGGGCGGGCGGCCCCGGCGCCGCCTACCTGCCCGCGGGGCTGCGCCGGGAAGACAGCCGCCTAGCCGGCCCGCCTAGCTAGCGCGGCCAGCCCGCCCACCTAGCGCACCACCCCCGGTGAGCGCAGCAGCCCACCTACAGGCACCGTGTGGGTGGGGGTTTGGTGTAGGCGGCAACTGCGGGCACTGGGCGGCTGAGTAGGTGGCCAGGCGAGGTGGGCCCCGGCTAGGGAGCCTGGCCGTGGGCCAGCCGGCCAGCCTGCTGCAGCTGATGCAGGGTCCAGCCGCGCCCGGCCGGGTCCAGCGGCGCGGTTGCGGCGGTGAACAGCTCGGCGGCGCGCCGGTAGGACATCCTGGCCCGCCCGGTCACGAGGCACCGGTCAGCCCGGGCGGTATGCCCGGGCGCGCGGCGGTCGGTGACGAACACCGGGCCCTCGGGACGGCCAGCCACCAGCCAGCCGAGCAGGTCGCTGGTGGCCGCGGCCGTCCAGCAGATCCACCTTCCCACCGGGGGAGCGGTCACCCGGCCGCGCCGGTGGGCCAGGTCGAGGCCGCCGATGTCCAGGCTGAGCAGGTCGGCCGCGGGCGCGCCGGTGTCATAGACCAGCTGCCAGAACGCATGCTCACGGAGCCCGCAGCGCAGCCGGAACAACTGGCTGACCTGGGCGGCGGTGAGCGGTCCCTGGGCCTGCCGCGGGCCAGGGAGGTGGCGCAGCCCGGCGGTCGGGTCGCCGTGGATCCAGCGCTGGTCCTGCCACCAGGCCACCGCGCCGCGGAGCACCGAGAGTTCGCGGTTGACAGTCCGGGCCCCGGCGGTGGCGGCCCGGTCCGCGACCGCCGCGGTGAGCCGTGGGCCCGCACCTGGTTCATCGAGCAGCGCGAGCGGGACGATGGGTACCGCGCCGCGGCGGCCGGCGCCGCGCGGGGTCGGCTTGCCGACCAGCGGCCAGGCCCAGCTGGCCAGCGAGATTCGGTACACCCGCCGGGACGCGGCGCCGAGACCGGCCTGGGCCAGGTAGCGGTCTGCCGCCGCCGAG